>JBFMDG010000174.1:0-11531 GCA_040754135.1 Verrucomicrobiota bacterium | reverse complement strand
GATGCGGCCTACGGAGAGGAGAACGCGGCGATTTCCAATTGCAGGAAAGGCGTGGCGCGCGGCCTCGCGATGATCCGTCGCAAATTGCTGGACAGGCACGGAATGCGGCTGAACCAAAACGCGCTGGGCCGGCCATTTTTCGCGAAGACGCTTGGCTTCGGTTGGATTGCAGGTCAAAACGGCATCGGCCAATTCAAGCAAACGGCGGGAACGGAGGAGGGCGCCAAACGGTTTGCCCCACTCCCAGCCGCCGCGCAGCGGTTCGGCAAGTTGTCTCAGCACTTCATCGGGCAGATCCAGGGCGCCGCCATGAATGGTGACGACGAGCGGAATGCGCCGGCGTCGCGCGGCCCAGAGCGAAATCGCACCGAGACGATTCAGGCAATGGGTATGAATGGCGGTCAATCCCGGCTCGCGCAACAAACGCCATCCGAGCTCGAAAGACATGAGATTGCCGCCGATGGCGATGAGTTGGCGGCGTTGTTCTTTGGAAATGCCGCTGACCGGAAGGAAACTGCGAAACCGTTTCACCGCATGACCGTGGGCCTTCAAAGGGTCCGGTGTGGTCGAGTGTTCGCAATGGGGAGCGAACACGACCGATTCCACGGCGTGATGCCGCAAGCCTTCGACGAGGCGATGAACGGCTGTTTCCGTGCCTCCCCATTCGCTTGGGTTGTACTTGCGGAGCACATGGGCGACGCGAAATGGCGTCTGGAGTTTGAGCGGGTGCCGCTGAGCAACTGTCTGCGGCCCGCAAGCGAGGCCGGGAGAGCATTGAGAATTGAGGAGACTGTTTTCCATCACAAACCTGCCTCGGGACGTTGATCTGTTTGAGATCGCACAGCCGCGCTTTTGGGCTGGCCATTCAGGTGAGCCGCCAATCCTGTAATCCAAAGCACAAATGCATGTTAAGAACCCGGCTCCTCCATCGCTATCAGGGCTGGGCACGTTTATTCACGCGGGTGAACTCCGAAAAGGGAATAAGGCGTGGCCCGATTGCGAGCGAACGTGTGCTTGCTAAGCTGGGGACGTTTTGGACGCGAAGGAATTTTTCAAAATCGCCGCCGTGCTCCTTTTGTATGGCTTGTGCGTGCCGGCCCTCGGACTTTTGTTGCGCTGGCGGCCCAATTGGCAAAGGCCCGTGTTCGCTTTGGTTTGCTTCATGACCCTCGGCGGCATTTTGAACGCGGCCGAATGGGGAATCACCCTGGATTTCTTTTTGTACCGCGGCCATGCCAAAGGGTATCATTTTTATTTCGTGGAAATTCCCGCGCTGGCGTTGCTCACGGCGCGGGTGCTGGAAGATTGGAGGAAGTTTCGCTTTTGCCCGCCAGGGCTGTGGCTCTATTTCCTTTATTGCGCCTTGTCCTTTGTCTCGATCATCAACGCGCCTTTTCCCGAATATGTCCTCATGGCGGCGTTCAAGTACCTGAAGGTGGCGCTCTTCTTTGTTCTGGCCTACAACTTCCTGCGCAACGAAAAGGATCTGCACTTTTTTCTGCAAGTCATGTGCGTGGTCATGTTTTGGGAAATGGCCGTCGTCCTGAAAATGAAATACCTCGATGGCATGTACCAGGTCCGCGGCACCTTCGAGCATCAAAATTCCCTTTCCATGTATGTGACGATGATCGGACTGGTGTTTCTGGCGGTGTCGCTCGGTCCCAGGCATCCCTGGTCAAATCTCTATTTCATCGGCTACGTGGCTTGTGCGGTCATTCAACAGGCGACGCTCTCGCGCGCCGGGCTGGTGATTTACGCGGCGGGCACGCTGGCGGTGAGTTTGCTCGGATTGATCGAGCGCGTGACGCGCCGCCGATTGCTGGTCCTGGCGGCTTTGGGCTGTGTGGGGGTGATTGGGCTGACGATGACGCTCGATACGATTCTGCTGCGGTTTCGTGATCCGGGCACTCAGAGCAGCGCCAAGACGAGAGAGTTGTTGAACATCGCTTCGAGGCAGATGTTGGCCGATTATTCTTTGGGCATCGGCTGGAACAATTTCGGACGGGCCATCAACAAACCTTTTCCTTATGGAAAGGTGATTGATCAGTGGGAACGAGCTGGCGGCGCGCGGGTGGATGAAGACGCACCCAAAGGCATTGCGGAAAGCCTTTACTGGCTGTTGCTCGCCGAAACCGGGTTTCAAGGTTTGTTGGGGTTCATTTTATTCGTCTTCATTTTTTTGTGGAAGAATGTGCGGGCCATTGTGGTCTTTCGATGCACATTTCTTGGCAGCATCAGTCTGGGAATTCTGCTCGGGTTCACATGCAATTATCTTCAAAGCTTTCTCGAGCGCGTGTTGACGCAGCCGCGCAACGCCATGCTCTGGATGATGCTGCTGGGGATCGTCGCGCGCATCGATACATTGCGTCGTTATCGAAAATGGCAACAATCCATCGCGCGTGAACCGAAGCGCGCCGAGGATTTTGCCCACATTGAGTGAGCAAAATGGAATAGGATACCGGTGGCGAAGAGTTCCACGATCAGATCAGGATTGACGGGCTCGACGACTGATTTGAGGTGGTGCGCTAGCGCCTGCGTTTTCGAGGCCTGATTGCCGGGCTAATCGACTTGCTTTCCCGAGGCGCTGACGGTAGGAGATTGGCACTTATGACAAATAGCCCCTCTGACGTTGCCGAAAAACCGGCCAACCGCACCGGATCGGACCAGAATCTTCCCGAGTGGCTGATCGCCTTCGCGCAGGATGGCCGCGAGTTTGTGATTCATCTGCATCATCCCCGCTTTTTCGTCGAAGCGAAGCCGACGGATTATCGCAAATGGAAAGCAGGCATGGGGCAATTTGATAACGAGAATCTCGATTCCGGCGCGTACTTCGAATACCTGAAACGCGCCTGCCAGTTTTACATCAGTGAAATCTACGGTCTGTCGAGAAACGAGATCGAATAAACCACCGGTCTCTTCGCGTCCCACAAAATCTGCCAGTGATGTTTCGCACTCGCGGCTTCGCAACGTTCACTGCAAGCCTCCAACCTCCGTCAGCACGATTTCTGAAATTTTGGCTTTGATCAAATCCGCCTGACAGAGCAGGGGGGGAGAGAATGTGTGCGCGACCGCAATGCAGCGCATGCCAGCGGCCTTGGCTGCTTGCACTCCATTAACAGCGTCCTCGATGACGACGCATTGTTCCGGGGCGAGCTGCAGTTTGCGCGCGGCCGCGAGAAAAATGTCAGGCGCGGGCTTCTTATGCGCCACGTCCTCGGCACAAACGACCGCATCCCATTCGCGCGCGGGCAGCCCGATCTTGTTGAGATTCGCTTCGATCTTGATGAAGTCGGCGCTTGAAGCCAGCGCGGTTTTAAGACCGGCCTCGCGACAGGCGAGCACGAGGTGCGCCGCTCCCGGGAAAGCTTTCAGGCGTTGCGGCACGAGCTCGATGTAAATCTCGTAAGTCCGTTTTTTGGCCGCCGGTAATTCCAGCGAAATGCCATAGAGCTCGGCGACGCCGCCAATGTATCGATCTTCACCGGTGCCCACGAAAGGGAGAAAATCCTCCGGTTGCACAGCAACACCCTTTTCGCGAAACATGGCAACTGCCGCGGCATTGATCAAAGGCTCCGAATCCGTCAGAACCCCATCCATATCGAAAATAACCGCACGAATGCACAAACCAGACATAACTTTTTTCACGTTTGTAACCTCGCAACCTTGAACCTTGTAACCTCGCAACCTTGAACCTTGTAACCTTGTAACCTTGTAACCCTTTTAACTTTTTTAACTTCACCCCCCCTCACTTCCCCACCATCTCCTTGAGCAGTTCGAAAAACGCGCGTTTGCGTTCGGTATTGATCCCCCAGTTCACGGGCGGACATTGATAACCGTCGCGATAGTTGCTCTGGCCGGGATCGAAGTAGCCCCACGACGCAAATTCGCTGACCGCGGCGATGCAATTATTCTTCGGTTTGTCGAAGTCGAAATGGTCATCCTCGTTGAAGAGAATCGGTTTGGGTTTGTAGCCAGGAACCTGGCGTGTCTTGCGCACCATTTCGGCGATTTTATCGGGATCGGAAACGCCGTTGCCATGGATCAAAAGGAAATCCGCGCTCCGCACGACATTTTCCAAGGGGATGGTGCCGCCGCCGTAGGAGGTGCTGACGAGCAACCGCCCCTGACTGCGCTGGCGCACGCGTTCGATCAGCTCATGCACGCGGTCGGGTCTGAGTATCGCATGGTCGTAACGCACGTTGCATTCATTGTTGATTTCCACAAGCACGTTACGATAGCCACGCGCCAGCAGCCATTCGGTGGCGTCATCCGTGGCGCGCAACACCGCGTTTTCGTCGGCGAGCCGCTGGTCTTGTCCGAAATAAAAATAGCCCAGGATCACCGCCATCCCGAGTTCATCGGCCCGATCCAGAATGCGTTCGAGGCGGCCCAGATAATCGGCGCGCAAAGCCCCATTGGATTCGATGGCGGAATTGTGCCAGGGCTGTTCGCGCGAGTATCCTTGTGGAGATCCCCCCTGCAAATTGATGGTGAAGGCCAGCAGCCCGTGCCGATGCCATTCCGGCATCGCGGCAAGAAACTCGCGAGTGTTGCGTTCTGCATCCCACTGTCTGGTGTCGGGATAATTCCATTTCGAAACCGTCTCCGGATTGCGATCGTGGAATATTCCCTGGACCATGCGCGAATTCATGAGCAGCCCTTGTATTTTGTGCCCGCGCCAGCTCCGCCCGGCGTAGGTCGGCCGGCCGTTGATATGAAATTCATCGCCGACGATGCTGACAGCAGTCTTGCGAGCCGACGCATTTGGAGCCGGTTTGATTTGGAGTTTATCGGCGGCTCCGGCGGCGGCAAAGATTGCGGACGATTTTTTCCACGCCGCTTCGTTGGCCACGCCGAGGTGCACGGGACGCGGCGCGATCAGGCCGATCGCTTCCGGCACATCGCAAACCCGCAGCACGTTGAGCAAGGCCGGCGCGGATTCCGCCATGTGAGTTTCCGGCGGGCGTTGCAAAATCAAGCCGGCGATCTCTGATTCGAGCAGCGCAGCGTAAGTCACCAGAACGGCGGCTCCACCTTCCCCGGCGGCGTGAATGGGGACTTGATCTTTGTACAGTGACCGGAGATATCGCGCCGCCGCGGCGATGTCCCAGACGCGTCCGCTGTCCACCGTTCGCCCGAGGAGATAATGCGAGCGCTCGATGTAATTCGGAGGATTTTTGCGCGTCCACTCCGTTGAACCGATGCCACGCGGTTCGATCAAAAAAACTTCATCGGTCGGTTTGAGATGCGCTTTCAGCCAGCCGGGCAGCTCGAAATCCGCGCCTTGATTGGTGGGCAGCAAGATGAGGCGTTCCGGCACGCCGGGCCCGGTTTTCAAACTGCGCAACTCGATTTCAATTCCCGGTTCCGTTTTTAAGCGCGCAATCCCTGCGGTGACTTCACGCGACTTTTCCGCGGCAGGAATCCTTTTTGGGAAATGGTGGAAAACCTGCCGGCGAAGGCTGGCCAGCAGATTGTTTTTCCAGTCCTCGAACTGCGCGGCGACCGGTGCTTCGACTTTGGCGATAGGCACGAACTCCTGATCGATCCGCCCGTTCAACGCTTCTTTCGGAATGTCTTCGTCGCGCATGAACACACGCAATTGCTCCGGCGGAATCGGATGCACTTCCTCACGCGGACCGGTCACGAGATCTAATTCGCTGTCATCCACAGGCCGTGCATCGCCCTTCAAGTGCGTGTTGAGAAAACGAAATGTTCCCTGGCGAATGTCCTTGCGATAGGCGTGGCCGCCTACGCTTACGAACGCGTCCACAACGTCCCCGGCGCCGAACAGGCTGTAGAGCCGTTCCAATCGGTTAATGACCCGTTCGTTCGCGTCCATCGGAAAGATGGGGTCTGCATCGCTGTTCACGAAGAGCATCGGGCGAGGCGCGATCAATGCCGCGATGCGTGTCCAGGGCCACTGAAAAGTGTTGTAGAGAAACATGCAGTCGCAATGACCATTGATAACGCGATTCGGAATGTAAGAAGCCAGATCGGCCATGCCACTCACCGGAACCGCTACCTTCACCCGCTCATCCGCTGCCGCAATCCAAAAGGTGGCGGCGCCGCCACCGCTGATGCCCGTCACACCAATTCGTTCCGGATCGACCTCCGGCCGGCTCACGAGGTAATCGATTCCCCGCACCCCATTCCAACACTCGACACCGGCGGGCGTGTACCCGCGCGACAGCCACCACCAGCGATTTTCACGATAGGTGCCGTGATGAATTCCGGCGATCTCCCCGAGTTGCAGCGTATCGACGACGAGACAGATGTAGCCATGGCGGGCGAACCAGATGCCATGAGATTGAAAAGCGGTTTTGTTGCCGTTCCTGCCGCGACCCGAGTGGCCGCAGACGTAGAAGATTGCCGGCAATCGTTGGCCTGGTTCGATGCGCGCCGGCCGATACAAGTTGCCCGTCACGTAAAGTCCGGGACGACTTTGATAATGGATCATGTCGATGACGTACTCGCCGCGATCCAGCGTCCCGGTGATTGTGGCGTTCAAAGGCGTTCGCTCCGGTAATGGCCAGAGTCCCAGCATGTGGAGGTATTCCTCGCGATAACGTGGCCGCACTTGATTCCAATCGTCAGCGGTGCGGATCTCGCCCAAAAACTCTGCTTCGACTTTTTGCGTTTCGGCTGCGAGATAATTTTGAATCATTGCATCGCCCGGCTTGCCGCGATCCGGCTGGCCGTAAGGCTGCGCGCAGAGCTCCGGAAGTAGAAGCGCCAACAAAGCTGGCAACAGCCAGAAGCGCGCGAAGCAGTGCGCGATCGGCTTGAGTTGCATCGAACAGGCTTGGGTTTTCAGGTGGCAACGGCTCATGAGAAGTTCGGGTTGCTGGCGAAGAGAATGCCAGAATTCTTTGGGAAGCAAAAAGAGAAAAGAGGATTTGAATTTTGCGAATGCCAGGTTTTGAGATTGGTTGCATCTTCTTTCCGTGCCGCAAAAAAAGTCGAACCGAGCCACAGCACTTGCCGCGCACGTGACGCAATTGCGTGCGTGCGCGTTGTGTCCAGCCATGCACAAACCCGTGGTCAGCGGCGGCCCAATCGTCAGCAAAGTGATCTTGATCGGGCAGGCGCCGGGTGAAAAGGAGCCGCAGTTGGGACGGCCCTTTGCCTGGACGGCAGGGAAGACTTTGTTTCGCTGGTTCGAAGACGCCGCCGGGTTGAGCGAGAACCAATTTCGCAACGCGATTTACATGGCCGCGGTGTGCCGATGTTTTCCAGGGAAAAAGGCGGGAGGCGGCGATCGCGTTCCGATGGAGTTGGAAATTCAGAATTGCCGTCGATGGCTCGAGGCCGAAGTGCGCATCTTGCAACCCGAACTGCTCATTCCGGTAGGCAAATTGGCCATCGCCCAATTTCTTCCGGTCGCGCGGCTCGAAGCGGTTATCGGCCGTCAATTTCGCGTTCGATTTGCCGCGCATGAAATCGATTGCATCCCGTTGCCGCATCCATCAGGCGCGTCGCCATGGCATCGAATTGAACCTGGGCGAACACTGCTTGGCCGGGCGCTGGCACTGATCCGGGGGCATGCCGCTTTTCGAAGCTGCATCTCGGCGGAGTAAATGGAGCACCGGATTGCCGGACTCAAGAAATCGAGGAAATGGTCGGAGCGACAGGATTTGAACCTGCGACGTCCTGCTCCCAAAGCAGGTGCTCTAGCCAGGCTGAGCTACGCTCCGACTCCCGAAGGCGGATAATATCTACACGATTACCCGCGCCCTGCAACCAGTAAGTTGACCAGTCAGTTGCCCCACTTTGCCCTCAGGCCTGCTCGGGTTGGAATTTGCGACCTGCCATCGAGACCGTATATTCCGATCGAGACGGACCAGCGCCAGCAACACATCTCAGGCAGAAAACGAAAGGAGAGTTTATGGCGAGACAAAGAATGATGCTCAAATCAACTCGCAGCGCAGAAAAACGCAAAATCGATCTCGCTGTGAAATACCAGGCTCAAGGCAAAGCCACCGGCGGCGGCCGCACCCGCATTAAAAAGATTCGACGCAAACTGGAAGCCCGCAATCTTCCCCTCACGCACCCCGTTGCAAAACCTTCCGGCAAACAACGCAAAGGTCGCCGGCGCAGCACCTGACGCAGCGCCGATGGAAGCGATCTCCCGCTGACAACGTTGCGGCTTCAGGATTTTCGAGACGCGGCGCCGAAACAAATCCCCAGCGCCAACGCCAAAGCCGCATTGTAGTCCACACGAATTCAATCGCCCCGATCGATCGGCGCAAGGCGGGCCTAAAAGATTTGCTCGCGTGAAATTGGTTATCGCGATCGCGTTTGTCTGCGCATAAAATGCCGCCACTATGATCTCGGCCAATTGCCGCTGGCGCCTTTTCCTCTTCACGGCCGTCTTTGCCGTTTTGTTTTCCGAATCCATCCGGCCGGCCTCATTGATTGATGACCGCGCCATTGCCATCCACGACGCGAGTGCGATCACAGCCAAACGGCGCGCGCTCCTCGAGTACGTTTGGGGTGCCGAAGGCTTTCCCCACAAACGAATGCCCAGTGCAGTGGTGACGAACATCGTTTCGCCGGTGAAGCATTTGGTTCAGCTCGCGCGCGTGGATGAACTGCGGATCGACATGGCTCCGGGCTTGGAAGGCCTCGCTTACCATTTCATCCCGCAACAGCCCAATCACGAATTGGTTGTGGTCCATCACGGGCATGCCTGCACGCTCGACGATGATCCATCGCCGACCGATGTCGGTTATGGTTTGCAACGGACGATCCGGGCGCTCTTGCGCGAAGGCTACGGGGTGCTCGGCGTCTTCATGCCGCACATGCGTCCGGGCGATTGCACCGGCGGGCACGACGCGATGTTCGAGTTGAAAACCGCGGGCAGCCCAATGAAATTTTTTCTCGAACCGACGGCGGTCAGTTTGAATTACCTCAAGACACGCAGTGCTGCGGGGCCCTTCCCGGAATACCGCACTTTTCACATGGCCGGCCTTTCCGGCGGCGGCTGGACGACGACGGTTTACGCCGCGATCGATCCGACGATTCAATGCAGCTTTCCAGTGGCAGGGACGATCCCGCTTTACTTGCGAAGCGGGGGATCGGTGGGGGACCGTGAACAATTCGAGCGGACGTTTTATGCGCTGGCCGGCTATCCGGATCTTTACATTCTGGGCGCGCATGGAAATGGCCGCAGACAAATTCAAATTCTGGTGCGCCGGGACGATTGTTGTTTTGGCGAGGCTCAACACGATTCAAAATCGGCAGGGTTGCCTTATGCAGAAGCGATGCGGGATTATGAAACGCGGGTTAGCGAGGCCTTGAAAAAAATGGGTGCAGGCAAATTTCGGTTGGAAATCGATGAAACGGCGCCGAGCCACATGATTTCCCATCATGCCATCGAGAAAATCATATTGCGCGAGCTTCGGCTCGCCGCGTCCGAGAAGCGCTGAATGCGTGCGCGAAACCTATGTCGTCACTGAAGCAAATCAAAGAAGCCAAGCAAGCGGTCCTCCGGCAGCAGGCGGTGGTGCACGATCTTGAGACCCTGGTCAAGAGCATCGAACGTTGCGAGAAGACCATTCTCGACTTGCAAGCGGAACTGGTGGCGGTGAACTCGAAGCATCAAGATCGCAAGACCACTCAGCAGGATATTGCTTATCTGAACGACCTGCTCCGATGCGCGCATCAGAAATTGAGCTGGGAAAAGCAGGTCGCCAGTTTGCAAAAGCGCGTCCCGGTGTTGCTGGAACGCATCGGCGCGCTGAACAACGATCCAAAGCATCCGCCGGATGAAGCCATGCGCGGGGCGATGGTCAGGGCCTTGCAGGCAGTCCAGGCCGCCATGGAAAAACTGCAACAGGTGAAAGTGACTTGATTCAATTGCCGAGCGAGCGTTCGAGAGAAAGGGATGATGGAAACAGGTGCTTCCAGGCTGTGATTTCAGAACAATGACGCCGGCTGTTCCAGAAATCGTTTGGCGGATGCAACGGATGACTTTGGACGTGACCAAAATCCAGCAAAGTAAGCGCGAGTTCCGGGAACGTCTCGCCACCCGGCCCATTGAGGAAAAGCTGGCCATGCTGGACGCCTTGCGCGAACGCGCCATCACCTTGATCGAGTCTCGGTCCAGGAAGGAGGCAAGTGGACTGCGCGAAGAACCGCCGCCATATCAAGCACAGAGCAAACAGGGCAAATGAAATCCATCCTCGTGGACAAACGCGCTTTCATGAGTCCGCGCCTCGAATACCGTTTGCGTTTCTTCGCCCACGAAATTGGTCATCTCATCCTGCACCGCGAAAACTACGCCGGCCTGCAACACGCCACCGCCGCCGAATGGTTCGATTACATCTCCGCCATATCCGATGTTGAATACGGTTGGGTGGAATGGCAGGTCGATTCCGGCGAGCATTGAGTTTGTGAACGCGAACGAGAATTCAATATCGAGTTCCTTGCCCCACGTCGAGATGTACACCGACGGCGGGTGCGAACCGAATCCCGGGCCGGGCGGTTATGGCGCGGTGTTATTGCATCCCAAGAAACGCGCCGAGGTCAGCGGCGGGTTTCGGAAGACCACCAACAACCGCATGGAAATCTTCGCCGCCATTGCGGGGCTGGAATTGTTGAAGCAGCCGTGCAAGGTCACGCTTTACAGCGATTCCGAGTATCTGGTGAACGCGATGACGAAGGGCTGGGTGGAGTCGTGGAAACGAAAGCAGTGGTGGCACAGCCAAACGGAGCGCGTGCCGAACCGTGATCTTTGGGAGCGGCTGTTGGCGCTGTGCGAGAGACATCAGGTGGAATTCCGCTGGGTGAAGGGCCACGCCGGCCACGCCGAAAACGAGCGGTGCGATCAACTGGCGATGGCCGCCTTGCGCCAGCCCAATCTCCCGGTGGACGACGGTTACGAAAACAGACCGGACGAAGGCGTTCGCCCCGAGATGCAGGAGGGGGATCCATGCCGAAAATGTTCCACGCCGGTTGTCAAACAGAAGCCGCGCAGCAAACCGCAGCGCGATTTCTATTACGAATATTATCTCTGGTGTCCCAAGTGCCAGGCGACCTATGAAGTCGAATCAGCCAAGCGATTCGTGCAGAAGCCGCCGTCATTATTTTGATCCACTTCCGTTCGAAAGAACTTTTTCATCCATGCCGCGTGGTGGCGGCTGCCCGCGCCTGAGTGAGACGAAACTGTTCCAGATACCGCTTGACCGTTCGTGCATCGAGGTTGGCGCGGCGAGCCACTTCTTCGAAGGTGCCGAAGCGTTCGTGGAGGGCCGAGCAATAGGTAGCGAGCAGCTCGTCGGCATCGATATTCCCGTCGTGAATCCGCTGGCCCAAATCGGAAATGGAATCGAGAGCAGTCGATCGGGCGGGGCGATAGGCGCGAGTGATGAGGATGCGGCGCACAGCTTGTTCGAGTTCGCGCACGTTGCCTGGCCACTCGTAATGCTCGCCAACAGATGCGGACAGCATGTCTCGGACAAACGCGATCAGTTCCGGAGCCGCTTCACCGGCCATGAGCCGAATCATCTCTTCGAGCAACATCTCCA
>JBFMDG010000173.1:0-11617 GCA_040754135.1 Verrucomicrobiota bacterium | reverse complement strand
ACCGCGACTGCTGGAATCGACTTTAGGGACAGTACCGAGATCGTGGCCTTTTCGCCCTCGGAAAATCTTAAACTCGTGTCGCTCCCAATTCTGAACGATGGCCTTAAAGAAACCCAAGAGCAGTTTCGCATCAGTCTTTCAGACCCGGTGGGGACATTTCTCGGACCTCGCACAGCGGCGATTGTCTCTATCACGGATAATGATCCTGGAATTCACTTTACGCGGTCGCGCTTGTGGGGGTACGAAGACCAGCAGGGCATTGACTTAACAGTGCACCGTGGAAACGACCAGGACTTAAGACCATTCACGGTGAACATCAGCTTTATCGATGAAACTGCTAAAGCGTCCGAGGATTATTTGGGTTCCAGTCAAGTTATTCAGTTCGTCTCAGGTGAAATGATGAAATCTATTTGGATTCCGGTGTTTAGGGATGACGCCGCCGAAGCAGACGAAACATTTCAGGTTCAATTGAGCAATCCTTCTGAGAATATGAGTCTAGGGGCAAACTCAAAAGTATCGATAAAGATTCTGGACGCCGCCGGGGTCGCTCCTCGCCGCTTCGAAAGTATTCGACGCGTGCCGGAGGGAATCGAAATTGAGGTTGTTGGATCGCTGTCATCCCGATTCAGGTCGTATTATTCCATCTTTCAAATAGAGCGGTCTGAAGATTTCAAATCCTGGAATTGGCTGCCCTTGGTTTCGCACAAGAACACATCTAGCGCTTTCGCTATGATTACTGACTCATTGCGAGGCTCAGGTTTTTATCGGCTGATCGAAGCTCCGCTTTTTGCTGCTGGACCGCCTCCGACCGGACCATATGCTGTCGGCGTCACGCGGAGGTTCATCGTAGATCCCAAGCGGCGTAATCGTTACCGGATTTCGACCGCTGCCACTTTCCCAATTTCGATCTGGTACCCAGCCCAGCCAATTGCTGGCCGCTTTCCAGAACCACATTACGAACCCGAACTCATTTACGATTCCGGCTTCGAGGAAAGTTGGATGGACAAGGCGCTGCGAGTGCGCGCTTATGCGACGGGCGACTTGCCGGTTTTGCCAAAAACAGGAGGTTGGCCAGTCGCTCTCTACTCCCATGGCGCCAGTGCCTGGCGGGTGGATGCTCAGTACTTGGCCCTCAATCTCGCCAGTCATGGATTCATCGTCGTGGCGCCGGATCATCACGACGCGTGGCCAGTGCCGTTTCCAGACGGAACTGTCTTCACGCTTGCTGGCAATCTTTCCATTAACGTTGTCACCTCTCAAGACCGAGTTCAGGACCTAATCCTGACCCTGAATTGTCTTTCCGAACTAGAATCGCAAGATGATTTGTTACGTTCGCAACTGAACCTGGAGCGCGTGGCCTCACTTGGTTTTTCCTGGGGTGCTCTGAGCGCAGCGGATTTTTGCCGCCTTGATGACCGCTGCGATGTCACGGTGAGCTTGGATTGGGGAACTGGAACCGAACAAGGGCATCCGGAGCTCATGCAGTTGGGAGTGCAGAAACCTGCTTTGATGCTCAATGCGGAGGGTAACTCGTCCCAACTGTTATACCTCAAGGCCACTCGTGATGCTTACTGGGTTCAAATCAGCAACACAGTCCACCGTGATTTCGCCTTGGCAACCTGGGCTGCTGGCAATACGGAGGCAAGTCTGGAAGGGGCACGCACCATTCAGAGCTACGTCCTTTCCTTTATAAATAAATTCCTGCAAGGTGCGGACGATCATCTTCTCGACGACCGCGCTTCAGAGTTTCCTCGCGTAAAGGAGTTCAAGAAAAAGTAAAACGGCCGAGAGGAAATCCTGCGTTGATCGCCCAGCGCTTTTTTCCTTTTTGCTACGAACACAAAGTGAATACGAAGTGAAGAACAGGTTTCGTGTGGCAGCACTACCTCTTACACTTACCTTCGCAAACGAATCCGATTTTGGTCTTCAAAGGGTTTTGGAGTCCTGTTCGATATCCCATCCCATCTTTTGAAGGACGTTTTGAAACCGAGGGTTGGGGCGCAACGGCTCGAATACGGGCATCAAATTGAGATTCTTTAAACGCCATGAACCCTCGAACCCTTTATCCAGCAGCGCAGATCGTTCTTCTAATCCTTGTTCCAGCCAATGCAGTGCTTGTTCATAATCTCCGAGCCAGGCATAGATCACAGCCACCGGCACTCGATCCATCCCCTCGTTCCATTCGTTCAGTCTCAATTCCAGCCGTTTCCGCCAATACCCTTCGGCTCCACCTTGCTCGAAGGCTTGACGAAAGGCGACTTGCTGAATGGCATTGGGACGTTCGCTTTGGGAGGCGATCTTCTCGGCGATTGCGATTCCCTCCGCATAAAGTCCTTTGTAAAAAAAGCAACTTTCAATGTCTTCCGGCGGAAAATACTGCGGGTTTAAACTGAGAAACCTCCTGCATTCAATGATAGCATCGTCATAGCGCCTGGCGGCCGTGAGCATCGAGGCCAGGACCGAAGTTCTGATTGGGGCGAGCGGGTCAAGTGCTTGAGCTCGCTTGGCCGTTTGAACGGCCTCCTCGTACTGTCTCGTGCGGGCGAGGTGAAAGGCATACCATGAAAGCACCGTCGCATTGTTCGGATTGAGTTCTAAAGCTCTCTTGAAGCAGGTTTCGGCTCCTTTCCAGTTCCAGTCGAAGTTTTCCTGCACAAGTCCAAGGGAGGCATGAGCCTCGCTCAGATTATTGTCGATTTGAACAGCACGTGTGGCGTATTCTTTCGCCTTGGACCACTTATCCTTAGGACTGAGTTCGGTTCGAAAGTACCCGTAGCAGTCTGCCAATCCAGAATAGGCCAGTGCATATGCAGGGTCCTGTTTAATGGCTTCCTGAAAATACTCAATGGCTTTCGCAACCCCGGTCTGTGTCCGCGTATCCCAATATTTGCGTCCTAGCCAATACAAATCGTACGCAGCCAGATTAACCGCTGGTGGCCTGCCAAGGTGTACACTGGCGGTTCGCGGAGCAATTTGGAGGGCCATCGCAAGCTTCCCTGCCAGTTCTTCTGGAATACTGATTATTTCGCGCATCTCCCGATCCAATTCATCCGATGACCACATAGAGTGACCATCTAAAGTGGACACGAGTTGTGCGGTTAATTGAACGCGATTACCTGCTTTGCGAATTGTACCCTCAACCAAGGCATCCAAACGGAGGTCTCTTGCAGCCAGCAGTCGATCCTTGGACTGTTTCAACATGCCAGCGGAGAGTTCTCCCAAAACACGTAAATCATGATATTTAGACAATGCGCGAGTAAGTTCTTCAGCGAACTGTGAACCTAAAAGCTGCTCTGTTTCCGCATTTGTTATCGTGTTGAACGGAATCACGGCTACAAACTTTGACGCAGTACGCAGGGTATCCGGCGCCGAGTCTCCAAGGGCCGTCGCAACGGATAGAGTTTTCTCGGGAATTCGGTTCGGCAATAAACTGATGAGCCCAGCCAGGAGCAAAGCGACCCCGAGTGTCATGGCCGCTATTTGCAGCGCCGCTCTGAATTGATGTCTGTTGCTCACGGAGCGGCCCTGCTGCAAATATTCAATGTCATCTCGCAGAGCCTCGGCACTCCGATAGCGATCACGAACTCGGGCGGCACAAGCCCTGACAATGATGTCATTGATCTCGCCGAATTCGAGACGTTCCCGACTTTCGAGCAAGTTCAGCGGTAAAGCCGGGAATTCGAAGCGGTCTTTTCCCGTGCAGAGTTCATACAGGACTTTTCCGAAGCTGTAGATATCCGCCTGGGGCGTTCCTGGTCCTTCTGGAGGAATATAACCATCTGTGCCGACATACGATTTGGCCTCTGAAGCTTCGATAACCAAACCGATATCGGCGAGTTTTGGGACCCCGTTCACAAAAACGATATTTGACGGCTTGACGTCCCGATGAATCAGATGGTGTTTATGAAGATGCTCCAGGGCACAGGCAAGGGTCATGGCTATTGAAAGACATTCCTGCAATGGAAGCGCGCCCCGAATGTTCAGCACCTGGCGCAATGTGCAAGGAACGTACTTGCCTGCCAGGACTACCGGACTGCATTCATCGTTTGCCGGACCAGAATGCGTGCGCAGCGAGCTTGCCCCCTCAGCCAGAGTGTCAGCTAATTCCATGATGTAATAGAAATATCCGTCCTTTTCGTTACGACCCAGATGCAGAATGTGGATTAACCCCGGGTGGCTTCGTGAGATTGGTTCATACTTTTGCAACCCGCGAAATTCCCGTTCATAATGCTCGTCCTTTGTGAACGTGTGGCGACGAACAATTTTCACTGCCCGCAATGTTCCCAACGCATTCAGAGCGATCCAGACCTCGCCGTAGCTGCCGCTTCCAATGCGCCTTAGGATTTGATGATCGGGAATTTCGGAAATTTGAATCTTGAAATTCGAATTCCCTGAGGCAGGGCCCTGATTAAGTTGACTTTCATTCTCCTGAACGCTGGCCGGAGTCCGCGTGCCAGGCGCTGGGACATCTCGGTTCATGAGCACCGAATTTAGGCCATGCACACACCGTTAACCAGCCAAAACATTGTGCAAGCGTTCACGCGCCGATCGAAAAAATTACAGATTTTTGTGAGATCCGCACCAATTAACTCGAAATGAGGGAAAACCGGTTGCAAACGAAAAATCGAAACAAAGATAAACATGCAAATTATGAAAAAAGTAAACCACCTGCTAAAAACTGCGGCCATTTGCCTCATCTGGATCACGACTGAAATGCCGGGCCAAGCGCAACTCGGGGCGACCCTCTATTCCAATGGCGATCCTGTGATCGTTACCGTTCTTCCAGCCGCTGCCGGCTACACGAGCGAGCTTTGGCTATTTTCGCCAGGCCCTGCACGGTTTATCGCCACAAACCGTGATCTTAACCAGAGCTTCGATCTGGGGCTCTTGCCGATGGGAGAGGAACTCGTTTTTGGCATCTTCGTAAGAGATACCGAAGACACATTCTACATGGGGCCTGCCGACCGCAACCAGGACGGTATTGCTCACGCACTGATTGAACCGATCGGACCAGGGCACGCACTTGTCGGATTTGAGGATTTGTTCGGAGGTGGCGATCTCGATTATGATGACAACGTATTTGAATTCAGCAGCGGAGTCGCTTTTGATTCGGATGGCGATGGCATCATGGATGAACTGGATACCTGTCCGAGCATTGCCAATCCCGATCAGTCGGATATCGACGAAGATGGTATCGGCGACGAATGTGACAATGACAGTTTTCCGCCAGTTATTCACAGCGCCTCTCCGTCTGTAAGTGTACTCTGGCCGCCAAACCACAAGATGGTTCCTGTATCCATTGATGTGGTGGCGAGCGACCTTGAAGATCCCAATCCGGTTTGTCGAATCATCGAAGTATCGAGCAACGAACCCGAGACAGCCGTGGGGTACGGCAACACGGCGCCGGATTGGCAGCTTACTGGGGAGTTGAGCCTGCTTCTTCGTGCCGAACGAGCAGGGAAAGGTACGGGTCGGGTCTACACGATTACCATTGAATGTGTGGACGCGGGAGGTCATGTTGCGCTGGCGACAACCGAGGTTTGTGTGCCTCATTCAGTCGCCAAATAGTTTAACAATCCTGAAGATTGAGAAAGCACTGGCTGCCGCCTTGGCAGCCAGTTCAAACACCGGAGGGGCCTCTCTACAGGCAACGACATTAAAATCGACCCCTCGCTGTCGGTGGATCCATGTGGAAAACTGAAATCGATGATTGTCATCGGCTTGCCGATTGGCACTTTCAACTCAAGGAATCTGACTGGTATTGGATCGAGCGGACGGAACTGTCCGCGAATTAGATGCGGCCGTCACGAGTTTGCGGTTTTGGCTTTCGGAAAGTTGGTCAGATCTGAAGTTCGAACCAAAAGAAATCCATTCGCTGTCCATCTCCTCTTCAACCCGACTGAATTCTTGGCTCACAAACGCCGGCACCTGATTTTCGTAGCGCAGTGCACGAAGCAGCGCTTCCAGGCGCTTGTTTTTCTTCCAGTGCCAGGCGGTTTTTCGCTCGAACCTAAACATTGTATTGATCGCCATGAGGGCAGCCGGTAATGCTGCCAAAACCGCTGTTAAAGCTTTCGCCTGCATTGAGAGCGAAACAAGGAGGGTTGCAGCCACCCTTGAGAGGACTTAAAGAAACGCAACAGTGTAAGCGGCGAAGTAATTGAGGCGAGCATTCCTTCGGGCACTTTTGGCAGCGGTCATCAGGTCGGCTTCAAGCTGTTCGCGCATGGCTCTCTTTTGCCTGAACTGGCGGAAAATATCGATGCAAATAGCCTGTAGACGACTTCGATGCTTTTGCAAACCCTGGTATACGCTAAGCTACGTTATTAACCGACCACATTTCGGGTTTACTTTTTGCCAGGTCAGCTCAGAATTATCAGTGCATAGCTGGTGTAGCAGCCCTTCGGTCTTCTTGTTTACGACCAAGATACGCGTGATCGAGGGGCTGCCCCTTGCTTTCTTTGCGGTGCCCTTAGAAAGGACTGTCCTTTGATTGATGTTTGTGCCGGTGTTGGCGAAACCTAACTAAACCAAGGCTGCGCCGGACCGAGCTGCGCTGAATGCATTCAGCCAATTTCTACTCAGTTGTTCCAGCAAGTGATTAAGCGAGCGGAACTGAACGCGACATTGTAGGAAAAAACTCGGGGTTTCCATTCGAAGCAAATCAGGTCACCAGCGGATTGCGTTCCGTCCCCCGGGCCAGATAAGCTTTTCGTTCTGTATGAAGGAAAAGAACCAATTTGAGGTCACGAGAATTGATCTCGAAAGGTTACAACTTCGAATCGCCGCTCTGAAAAAGCGCATCGAAACCAATGGAGCCTTCGCTCGGGAATCGTTGGTTCAGATGGAGCGTGCCATTGCTTCCCCAGCACATTGTGGCGAACATGCAGGGAAGCGATCGCGTCGTTAGCAAACGCCCCTTTTTTCTTGTCGGTCAAGTTGGCTGCCAGTTTTTGAACCTGACCCACCAAAGAAAGTAATTTCCTTGCTCAAACAAAGCTTCATCAGGTGAATCAATTCATGGAGTTCGGCCAGTTTACGGCTGTTTGCTTGGACCAAGTCCGCCAGTTTCCTGATCATTGCGCCTCACAGTCAATAAAGAACCATTTTTGTGAGGTTTTGCATCCCGGTGCTTAAAATCATCGTTTCCACGATTGAAAGCCTTCAAAATCAGGGTTTCCCTGACTGACGCTCGCATGAATTTATGCTATGACCAAACCGTGAGTTTGGATGACACGAACATCAGGAGATTGCGAGCGCTCATCGCCGGAAACAGCACCGTAATTTCGAATGCCCGGAATCTGGTTGATCTGATTTCAGCTCGATTGGTATCGCGCAGAGCGGTAATTCTCCTGGTGGAAGATGACCCGGACGATGTCCTCCTCATCACAGACTGTTTGAAGGCCGCGGATAAGACACTTCTGGTCAAGACTGTGGCGGATGGTCAAGAGGCGGTCGATTATCTTTCAGGAACAAAAACCTTTAGTGATCGAAATGCTCACCCAATGCCGGATTTGGTGTTGCTGGACATTTTCCTGCCCAAGCTCGACGGCTTGGAAGTTTTAAAGTGGATGCGCAGCCAGCGCCAATTTGATGAGCTGCCCATTGTGCTCCTGAGCAATTTCCCACCCGATCCGTCGAAGATTGCAGGTTTTAATTTAATCAGTTTCGAGAGTAAGAATTTGCTTCGCCCCGATTCGAGCTTTGCGGAGAAAATTGGAACGTGGATACAACATCCAAAAAGTTAGCGCTTTGTCACCGGCTAAAAGCTGCGCGTCCATTTTCAGAAAGTGCAGTTGCTTTGCGAGCCGCAATTAAATTGGGGATCAGGGAAGCGTCACTCCAGCAAATGTTACCAAATCTGCAACAGTGAAGTCGCCTGGAGTGGCAGAGGGCAGTATGGGAACAAATCCGCCAGACACATTCAAAAATGAGGAAGCGTCGCGTTTTAAGATGCGCACAAACGTTTCAGCCACAATCCTGGCGCCAACTGGCCCTAACTGATTTCCTCCTGCCAGGACCGCCGCTTCACGAAGCACATAATACCAAAGCGGCGTTTTGGTGAGGAGAATGCCTCCATTGGAGTTGAGGAGGGTAACTTCGTTTGCTGGCAGTCCAGAGGTTAACTGTGCGACTGTCATCGGAGTGATGCCAAAATGAGTTGCCATACCTTGCCCGCTTGGTAGTCCGAGAGCCAGGCCTCTTCTTAAATTCCGCGTTGCAAGGATGGCCAACAATCCCGTGAGCCCTGGCAGCAATTCCAGCCCAGCAGCCATGAAACTGTCGATTTTGCGCGCCTTATTTTGGACCGGCACTCCAATACCAGTATCGAAAAAGGCATTGAAGTCCACAACCCAATTCGAAAAGACTGGAAGGCGCGGCACCCGGTTGAATTCAAACACCTGGCCGAGCGTGGCATTCGGAAAATTGAAGTTTACGAAGTAGGTATCCCGGATCATGCTGTGCCCGAACCGATACGCAGCCACAGAAAACTCTACAGGCATTCGAAACGAGCTGCCAATGGATGCCACAACGCTCGCCAGAGCATTGTTAACTGCTGGAGCGCCGCAAATCCGCTTTAAGAAATCGTGCACTACCGCCCACTGGTAATGATGCGTTACGATTCGTTTAGCTTCAGCGAAAATGTCTCCGGTAAATGATGCCGCGACAAGCAGGTCCACGACGGCATTGTGGAAGCGCAACATTGCATGATGAAACTGCACGACAATGAGATTCTCGTCATTCCTCGGATCGCCAATGATTGCGGTCTGCGACGCCGATGTTCTGGGCACGTCGAAATCCGTCTGCGTCACCATTCCCGCTGGTGTGCCAGTACTGCTTGGACCGCCGGGACCGACATTTGTGTTAATTCCCAATTGAAATTTAATCGCGGTGGCAGGCCCACTTGATGGAAAGGAATAGAGAAATGGGTCGAGTCCGGGGCCGCGTGCATAGACTGAATCCAAGTCAAGACTTGGACTCCGCATGTTGTGGATTGTATTCGCGTCAGTTGCCACATCAAGCGAGGACGATATGTCGAAGGTGATATCGTGGTCTACAAACTGTCCGAAATACGTGAACCCGGCAGGAATGGTCGAAACTCCTGGCAGCGTCGGATCATGCGAATTTGGATTGGGATCGCGACCTGGATCACCCATCATGCCTCCCAGTTGTCCGAGCAACGCTTGGTTGGAAACATTGAAAGGTAGCTTTGTTGCAGCGCGAATGCTCGGCGGAGACATATATCCAAAGCGATCCGCACATGACGAAACCAGAACTGGAAAAGGAAACCAGGACAACGCAAGTTTGGCTCCATGGAAACGTCGGGCCTCTGGCTTAAGCGCGCGAATGCTGCCACGAAGCTCCTCAGGCCGTTTGCTTTCCGGCACATCGGGTTCAGGGTTGATACGGTTGGCGCTTGCCACAAACCGATCGAGATTCACCGTTGGTTTTACGTTGAGGTCAAGGAGGCGCTTCCGCATGTCCGCTGCTGAGATCGCCTTCGAGTTTACGAATCCTTTACGGGCTGCTGGTTTATCGAGAAACTCTTTCAGTGCGAGGGGAATAGTCGTCGCAATAGCAGGCGTTTCTGCGGAAAGATTGGCTTTGCCGATCTTACCACTCGTCTCGGTTGTTTTGGGTTTTTTTGGCATAGATGGTGATGGGTTGTTAGGAACGATGTCTGTTGCAAGGTAAAATTATTTGCCACTCGTGCTGATCAGACTACCTGAACGGGCTCCGCCGTTCTAAAGTCCCTCCGCAGTGCAACTTCTTCCGCATGGATCCGTCTTTCCAACGCAGAAAAAACTAGGGACCAAAGGCATAAGGGATCGCGTTCTTATTGAATGAACGTTGTCTCACGGCCTCAATACGATACAACGACCAGTTTTCTTTCAAAAAAATGAAGCAAACTTTTTAATTGGCATTCATTCCAACGGAGGGCTTTGGCAGGACTCGGGGTCGACGAGAAATGTGCAGCTGGAAAAGCAACGATCACCGGCTTCCGGCCGGAAATAGCCGATGCCAAATCATTGCAGAAAACCCCGATGCCACGTTTGAGAAGCAATCCTGATTGCGCAACCAGTCACCAGCGTGCGATTTTTGCTCATGGGTTTTCCAATGCTGATTTTGGAAGACGATGCCAATGACGTGCTATTGCTGAAGCGAGCACTCAATCGGCTGAATATTTGTAATCCTTTGTTTGTGGCGCACGATGGCATTGAAGCGATCGAGTACCTGCAAGGGAAGGGGCGATTTCAAGATCGCAAAACATATCCATTTCCTGAGGTCATCTTGCTCGATTTAAAGATGCCGCGCATGGACGGCTTGGAATTCCTCTCCTGGCTCGATGAGCATCGGGAATTCAAGGTCATTCCAACGGTGGTGCTTTCGTCCTCAGACCACGAGAAGGATGTCCTTAATGCGTACCAGCACTGTGCCAGTTCTTTTTTCGTTAAGCCATCGACCGTTGGTGGTTATGAGCAACTCGTCAGGCTGATTCACGATTATTGGGAGAGATCGGTGAAACCCAGTATCCGGTAGAGTGTCCATCTGCACAAAGTCACCAAGGAGATTAACGACGTTTAGCGACACAAAATCCGAGCGGTGAAGCTTGTCAAATCCGTTTTGAAGCGGATCTCAATATCAGTGGTCGAATTGAAAGCGCCGTCGCCAAAAACCGTAAGCTTGCGCCGAAGCACGACACCCAAGCTTCAGGAAAAGCGCCGTCCTCCGAGCCCTGGAATGCATCTGTAAAATGAATGAACTTCAAATAAAAATTCCAGCACCGAAAACAACTTGCGCAAAGCCGCGGCGCAATGCGCAAACAATTCACACTCATTGGGATCCGGTTCCAGAAGGCAGCAGTGAAATAAAAGTTCATTTGGGAGAAATCTTTTCAATACCTCTTTACAACCGCTCAATCCGTAGATTGTACTTCCAGCATTTCTGAGATGCCATTGTCGCGGAAGAAAACACAGGAAAGGAAGCCCCAAGGCAAGGTGCTGGTGGTGGATGATGAACCACTGGCGTTCCAGGCTGTCGTTCACATGCTTGCACGAGCTTCGGTTGGCATTGTTACAGCTGTTTCACCCGCAGAAGCGCTTTCGCTGTGGAGCAAGGAACGGGACCAAATTGAGTACGCAGTCCTGGACATCGTGCTACCCGGTATGTCCGGTACGTCGATAGCAAAACGACTCAAAGCAGACAAGCAGTCCGTCAGAATCGTGTTCATCAGCGGATTTCAGCAAAAGCAGTTTGGAATTGCTCGGCCATCACATTCCCGAGGATGCAAGTTTTCTGCAAAAGCCGTTTGGCGCCGACGAACTTCTGGAGCACCTGTTCGCTTGTTCATTTTCTCCTGGTCGGTGGGTCGGTGAGGCGCACTTGACACAGCGGATCAATCGGTATTCTCTCTTTGAGCGGCTGCACTGCGCGGCCCAGAAGCGTTGCCATGCCTTTCCGCTGTAAAACATGCGGCACATTGAATTCTTCCCGTGCCTCAAGCTGCAAGTCATGCTGGGAAATGTTCCGGCGCCTCACGTTTGGAAACACGATCGCACTTCTCGTGTTGCTCTCGTTCGCAGTCATTATGGTGGCCTTGCTGCTCCGGAACGAC
>JBFMDG010000172.1:0-11689 GCA_040754135.1 Verrucomicrobiota bacterium | reverse complement strand
GCCGCCGGTGGCGATCACGGTTGAAGCGGCGGCGGTCAATGCCGCGCGCGTGGCCTGGACGGGATACGATACCTCGAGCCTGCTCGGTTTCGCCGGGTTCCATGTTTACCTGCAGGAAAGCGATTTCAGCACGGTAACCGGTCTGACGCCGGTGGCTTCGCTCGGGCCGAATGTGCGCGAAACGCGTCTGGACAATCTCGATCGCTCGAAGACTTATTTCATCGCCGTGGTGGGGTACAATCGAAACAACGAATTCAATGCCATTGTCACCACGCGCACGTGGAGCGATCCATTCGCGGGCAACATTACCTCGAACCTGACCATCGGCGGGGCGGAACCTTCCACAATCGATATCTTCCAATCGATCAACGTGGCGAACAACGCGACGCTGACGGTGACGCCGGGCACAACGTTGCGCTTTGCTCGCGGCACTGGACTGACCGTCGAACAAGGCAAACTCGTCGCCAACGGCACCGCGCTCGATCCGATCGTGTTCACTTCCGCACAGGATGTGGCCGGTGGCTCGCCTGCCGCTGGCGATTGGAATGGCATTGCACTCGGCACAGGCGGCGCGGCTTCCTCGCTGCAACATGTCTTTGTGAAATTCGGCAAAGGATTGTCGATCGCCGGCGGTTCGCCAACATTGGCGGCTTTCACCGCGCGGAACAACTCGGGCGCAGGATTGACCTTGAGCGGAGGCGCGACGGTCACCACCGCCGACGGCCTCTTCCTTTTTAATGAGGCCGGAATTCTGCAAACCGAAAATGCGCGACTCACGATCAGCAATTCCGTGCTGAAGAACAACGCGATCGACGCGCGCAATTCCGGCGGCTCCCAACTCGTGGCGCGCCAAAATTGGTGGGGAACGCTCGATGCCATCGAAATCGCCACGCGCGTCAATGGCGACGTGGACACGGCCGGTTTCCTCGATTATGAGCCGCTGCTCACTCCAGCCATTGGAATTGTGGGTGGATCGCTCAATGTGGGGAATCGAAACGTGGCGCTGCGCTTTGCCTGCCGCACTGCCGCCGAAATGCGCGTCAGTGAAAATTCCGCATTCGTGAACGCCTTCTTCGGGCCGTTTGCCACACCGCAAAACTTCCTCCTCTCCGAGGGCGGCGGCGAAAAGACCGTCTATGCCCAATTCCGCAGCATCACTGGCCGCGCCAGCACGCCGGTCTCCTTGACCTTGAATTACATCACGGATGGGCCGGTGATCCGCGCCTTTAACCTGAGCGAAGGCCAGACTTTACCGCGGCCGTTTACGGTGACCGGCAATGCCACGGCCATTCTTGGCATGGCGGCCATCGAGTTTTACGTGGACGACATTTTGCAGCAGAGCATTGCGGGAGGCAGCTACTCGCACTTGCTCGATGTGCGCACGTTCAGCAGCGGCATTCATCGTGTGAAGCTGCTGGCGCGCGACAACAGCGGCAACATCGCCACGCTCGAACGCAATGTGTTCTTCAACGTGACGCCGCCACCCGCGCCGGTCATTACGACGCCTGCCGACAATCTGATTGTGGCGAACAATCGTCTCGATGTGGCGGGAACTGCCGAAGCGGGCATTGTTCTTCGCATCACGCGCAATGGCACACCGGTCGGAAACACAACCGCCGATGCGAATGGGAATTTTGGTGTGACCGGTATTTCGCTGGTGGAAGGCCAGAACTTGATTGTGGCCGTTGCTTCCGACTCGGTTGGCAGCAGCAGTTCAGCGCCGCGAAGCGTGGTGCTCGATTCGGGCGCTCCGGCTCGGCTGATCATGGATGCGCCGGTCTATCGCCCCGGCCTTGGATTGGATGTGACCTGGCATTATCCGGCCGATGGCGAACGCGCGACACGTTTTCAACTTTACTGGCATACCGCATCGTTCAACGATCCGGCCCAGGCCACGGGACAGAGCGTAGTGCTCGCCAACATGGATTACGGCGTGCGTGGTCTCGCCAACACGACTTATTACTTCGGCGTGGTTGGCCTCGATGATGCCGGCAATCGCAGTCCGCTTTCCGAACTGATTTCGTTCGATTACGACGACACCGCGCCGGTGTTGACGTTGGCGTTCGACAAACCGCAGCCGGTGGGCCTCGGCCAATTGCGCATGACACTCACCGCGAATGAAGCGTTGGCCGCCAAGCCGATCCTCGCGTTTCAGCCGGAAGGCGCCCCTGCGCCCATCGCCGTGCCGCTGACCGAAGTGGCGCTGAACACCTACGAAGGCACCTATAACATTCACCAGTTCGTGCCTTCCGGCCGCGCCGAATTCCGCGCCAGCGCCCGTGATCTGGCCGGCAATTCCGTCAATCGCAAACCGGTCAACGGCGATCTGCTCATCGACGTGCAGCCGCCGGTCGGAGAGATTGCCACTGCACCGCTCGGGCCTGTGCAAACGGTCAATCCCGTCAATGTGGCGGTAAATCTCACCTTGACCGAAGCCGCTAAAGTGGGGACTTCGCCAACGCTTTCGTTCCGTCCTCCGACGGGCGAAGCGGTGGCGATTGCGCTGACGGGTGAAGGAACCGTTTGGAACGGCACGCTCGCTCTGGCCCCGACGATGGGTTCAGGCTTCGGCCAATTCGTGCTCAGTGTGCGCGACGCGCTCGACAACGTCGGCACTCAAATCACAACCGGCGCTCAGCTTGAAATCTACAATACCGACTTGCCCTCGCCGCCTTCAACTCCGAGCGGCCTGCAAGCCACGACCTTGCCGGGCGGGCAGATTCGCTTGCATTGGGAGGCGGTGGAAAACGCGGAAATTTATCGGCTCTACCGGGAACCCGCTCCAGCCAACGCTCCCGCGACGCTCGTCGCAGACAACATCGCGAATGCCGAATATGTCGATTTGCCTCCGGCCGATGGCGACTTTGTTTATGCCATCTCGGCCTCGCGCCGCGGCGCGGAAAGCGCGAAGTCTTCGCCGGTTCCCGGACGCTCGGACCGCACGCCACCCTCCGCTCCAACCAATGTGGAAGCGCAGTTGGTCGCCTCCGGTGTGCAGATTTCGTGGGAACAGCCGGCTGGTGGTGAAGCGCCCACAAAATTCAACATCTATCGCAACGATCAATTGGTGAAGAGCGTGAGCCGCGTTGCGCCCGTGATCGATGTGCCGCCGCGCGGCATCATGAATTACGTCGTCGCCTCTGTCGATGCCGCCGGCAATGAAAACCGCAGCACCGCCGCGACCATCCAAATGCTGGTCGGCGCCGTGAACAATCTGCAGGTGCTCGTCAACATCGGCCAGGCGCCCAGCTTGACGTGGGCTTCAGGGGACCCGACCACGACCGGATACAACGTCTATCGCAATGGCATCAAACAAAATGCCGCTCCGCTGACCGCGACGAGTTTCACCGATGCGCTCCCGTTGGGAGGCGACGTGGTGCAGTACGCGGTCCGTGCCGTGAATGCGGCGGGCGAAGAAAGTTCATCGCGCACGGTCAACGTGTATTCGGTCGATTTGTCATTGCTGGCCAATAACGCCGGAGGCGAAGTCAGTGGATCGCTCATATCGAGTTACTTCGACAATTTCGCAGCCAAAGTGTCGAACCTCACTCCGAACTCGACACTGCCGCTGCGGGAAATTGAGCTTCGCCGCACCATCAGCAGCGGTGAGGCGCTGACACGCACCCTTGGTGTCGATGCCGATATTGGATCGGGTAACTGGTTGACCCGGCAGGTTGTTTTCCCGGGCGCGAAGATTTTGGCGGCGCAATCCGTACGCTTCCGCGCCATCCAGGAAACCGACATTGGCGGGAGCTCGGTGATTTACCAGGATGTGTTCGATTTCACGGATGTGGCCAACCCCGGTGTGATGATTGAAATCACGGCCAATCAGCTGCCGCTTGCCGGCGGGTTGACGCCGTTCGATGTGCGCATTTTCAACCGCGGCTTTGCCGATCTCGATTTCCTCGTGACGAGCAATCGCGGGACGGATCATGGAGATCTCTACGTTTCCGTGAAGGACGCGCAAGGCCAGGAAGTGAGCCGCGCCTATTTCCAGGGAACACCGCCCGGAACACGTTTCACTGCTGATGGACGCGGATATCTGTCTGTTGCGCCCGGAAGCTCGGTGCGATTGACAGTGCCGGATGTGCTCGTGCCGGAATCCTTGGCCGTCAATTCAGCGGTCACGTTCCAGGCCGCCATTGACCAGATCTATTACAAACTCGGTTCGAACGAGCAGCTGGTGTCTGGACCGTTGCGCGGCGAAATGCGTTCCGCGCTCTCGCAGACGCCTTACTTCGGCACGGCCCAAACCGACCTGACAAGTTATCCAAATGACACGCCGATCATTATTACGGGCCAGGCGATAAATCGCGCGACCAGCCAGCCGGTGCCAAACGCGCCGCTGAAGATTGGTTTCTCGACGCGCGGATTCAATTGGGATCAGCCCATCACTACGGATGAAAACGGCAATTATCGTTACGAGTATCGTCCACCCCAAGGCTTGAGCGGCAGCCTCACTATCTGGGCCGCGCATCCCGACGTGTTCGACGTGCTCAATCAAGCGCGTATCGAGATCTTCCGCATCTACGCTTCTCCGGCACGCGGGGATATCCGCATGTCCAAGAACGATTCATTCACGTTCCGCATTTCGCTGATCAATCCAGGCGACCGCGAACTGACACAATTCGCCGTCACCAGCACCGCTTATCGCATGGACGGCCAGAATCGCGTCCCCGTGAACAACGTCGTCGGCGGAGCAAATCTGCCGGAAGGCTTCGTCGTTCGACCCGGTGAAACGCGCAGCATCGATCTGACGCTGACTGCGGCAGCGGATGCGCCCGACAATGCGGTGGTCGAATTCACCCTCACCTCGGCCGAGGGCGCTTCGGCCATGTTCACCGCGACGGTCACATTGCTGCCGGCGGTGCCGGTGCTGGCAGTGACCGATCCGCCGTTGGGATATCTGGAAGTGAGCGTGGATCGCGGTGGTTTTATCAGCCGCCAGATCACGGTGGTGAATCGCGGGTTGAAAGATTTGGAAGGGGTAGAGCTTGTGCCGCCTGCGCAAGTACCATGGATCGTTCCGAACCTCGCCAAATCGGCCGATGGCAAGATTCACCTGCCCGACATTCGCATCGGCGAATCGTACTCATTCACTGTAGTCTTCGCGCCGCCAGCCGAAACGCCGCTGGGGCAGGCGAGCGATTTCCTGATTATCAAAGGGGCCAATGCGCAAGCGGAGTTCCGCATTAACATCTTCCCGCTGGTCACATCGGATAAGAAAGGCGCAGTGCAGTTCTACGTCGATGACGTGCTCGGGTTGCCGGTGCCGGATGCCACCATTCGCCTGCGCAACACTGCGTTGCAGGTCGAATTGCCGGCCGTGAAAACCGATCAGGACGGGTACGTCACTGTGCGCGAAATGCAGGAAGGCAATTGGTCCTGGCTCATCACCGCGCCGGGCCACTCTTCGGCGGTTGGAATTGTCGAAGTCATCCCTGGCCAAACCGTGCAAGTGGGCGTGCCCAAGACACGGTTGAACAAGAGTCTTGTGACCGTCACGTTCCGGGTCGAACCGGTGCCATTCACGGATCGTTACGAAATAAAGATTGAGCAGACGTTTGAAACGCATGTGCCGGCGCCGGTGCTCGTGCTGACTCCGCCGGTGCTCGAATTTCGCGACGTGCTGCCTGGGTTCGAGGCCAACTTCGTCGTGAAAGCAAAGAACCACGGTTTGATCGAAATGACGGATGTCACGATCACGGGCACGGACGCGCCGAGTGGACGGCTCGAACCGTTGATCAATTACTTCCCGGTGCTGCGAGCGCAGGAAGAAGTCGAAGTGCCGTTCCGATTGGTTTACACCGGAACGCCGAGCGGGCCTCAAGGGCTCATGGCGCGGCAAGGTCCGGGAGGATTCCCGGTCGGTTGCGGCGGTGGCGATCTGCCGAGCCTGGCAGATGCGATTGCGGGTATGAACGCGCTCTTCAAGGGCGGTTACATTTGCGCGGCTTCCGACGCGGCCAAGCTGGCGGTGGCTCAAGGTTTGTTGATCACCCTTTACCTGTGGCAGACGCAGGTGAACAAGGTTTACAAGTACGCTTACAAGCTGGCTACCGTGCTGACCTGCCTGGGCATCTTTAGCGGCGATGGCGGCGGCGGGGGGGGAGGCGGCGGCGGAAGTGGGCCTTCGAATGGAACAGTCGGTAATTTCGGCATGAGCGGGCCGGTGTGCTTCGCCGCGGGAACTCCCGTCCTGATGGCGGATGGCACCACCAAGCCGATTGAACAAATCACCACCAATGATTGGATCTGCACCGGCCAGGCCAAAGGCGCGGTGGCCAATGTCGTCGAAACGTTCGCGACCACGACCGACAAAGTTCGCGAAGTGAAATTCCGGATCGAAGATGGTTCCGGCGCCGAACGTTCGCTGCAGACCACGGACGATCACTTGTTCTGGGTCGATGGCAAAGGTTGGACGCTGGCGAGCGAAGTGCAACCAGGCGCCTGGTTGACCACGGAGAAGGGACAACGCGCCACGGTTCTGGCCAACGCGCCGCTCGGCAAATCACTGAAAGTTTATACATTCAAAGCCCGCGAAGATCATGCGTTCTACGCTCACGGCGTGCTCGTGCATGACATGTGCGGTGAATGGCAACCCCAGCCCGCCGGGCTCAACCAGGTGACATCCCGATGAGACCTTTACCCGATATGTATTCGTTGTTTATGAAACGGGCCCACATTTTGACCACGCTGTTGTTGATGACGCTGCTGCTGCCGCGAACGACGCTGGCACAGCAGCAACAACAAGGCGTTTGCGCGCGGGTGAAAATCGAAATCCTCCAGGAACTCACCCTCGAACGGATCGGATTTCTCGCCACGCTCGAAGTGACAAACAACGATGGCCAGGAGCCGATCACGGAATTCTCGGCCGAACTCACCTTCGAAAATCCCGAGCTCTCGACCGCGGAACAACGCCATGACGCTTCCAATCTATTCTTCGTGCGGGCGCCGGAACTCGAGAACATCACCGCCATCAATGGCGATGGCGTGATTGGGCCGACCAAAAAAGCGGTAGTGCGCTGGTTTATCATTCCGAAAATCGCCGCTGGCGGCACCAATCAGGTCGGGACGTTCTACAATGTGGGTGCGCGTCTCTCCGCCAAATTCCGCGGCGTGGAAATTCCGGAAGACGTGCTGCTGGTGAATCCGGACACGATCCAGGTTCGGCCGGAGCCGCAACTCGAGATCACATATTTTCAACCGCGTGATGTGCAGGGCGACGATCCGTTCACTGACCAGGTAGAGAGCCCCATCCCGTTCACGCTCGGCGTGCTCATCAGAAACGCCGGGTATGGCCTCGCTCGGAAGGTAAAGATCGATTCGCAACAACCCCGGATTGTGGAAAACAAAAACGGGTTGCTGCTCATCGCGCGGCTGCTTGGCACGCGGGTCCAGGATTCGCCTTTGCAAACCGCCAACCTGCTCGTCAATCTCGGCGATATCCCGCCCGGCGAGGCGCGCAAAGGCGCCTGGGATATGATCACCTCGCTCTCCGGCGAATTCATCGAGTTCAAGGCCAGCTACACTCACGCCTCCGATCTCGGCGGCGAAGAAACTTCCGTGATCAAATCACTGAACGCGCACTTCATCGCTCATGAAGTCCTCAATGACCAGCCGGGCCGTGATAGTATTCTCGATTTTCTCGCCGACACCGATCGCGATGGAGCCATGCTCCCGGACGCGCTTTACGAGAGCAACGGGAATATTCTCCCGGTGAATCATCTGGCGAATGCCAACACCGAAGGCGGCGGTCTTTCCTTCAAAGTCAATCTGGCCGCCGACAAAGAAGGCTGGGGTTACATGCGATTGGATGATCCGGGCCAGGCCCGATTGAAAATTGCCAGTGTGGTGCGCAACGACGGCAAGGTGCTGAACAAAAATAATTACTGGACGAACATCCGTTATTCCAAACCGGGAAACATTCGCCACAACTACCTAAACCTCCTCGACCTCGTCGAGTTGGGGAATTACCAATACACCGTTACTTACGAAGCAGGCGGTCAGGACACCACGCCGCCGGTGACGCGCCTTCAATTCTCCGGCACGGCGGTGGAAGCGGGCGGCAAGTTCTTCATCACACCGGAAACGCAATTGTTTTTCATTTCGGATGACGAATCGCCCGTCAGCATTGTTTACAGCCTCGATGGCGGCCAGTTCCTGCCGGCGATTCCATTCCAAGTGCGCACTCCCGGTGAACACACCATCGAGTATTACGCCACTGATGCGGCTAACAATCGCGAGACGACGCGCAGCGCCATTGTGGTCATTTCAGATGAAGCGCCAGAACTGGCGAGCATGAACCTGGATGACGGGCCGATCATCGCGGCGGGTGATGCGCTCTCGATCCGGCCTTCGCTTGCGGAATTGACATTCCAGGCGCAGCCGAGCCCGACGCGTGTCGATGCCCAAATCGATGTCTTTCGCGGCGTGGTGGGCTTCGCCAATGTTTCGGGAGTGCCGTCATCACCGACGCGCCAAACCAGCGCGACGATGACTGTGGGAGGCGATCACGTGGATTATTACAAATATAAGCTGGGCAATGGCGCGTGGAGCAATGAAGCCGAAGTAGGAACGCCGATTCAATTGTCGAACCTGAGCACGGGCCCGCAACTCGTTTCCGTGCTTGGCCGCTCGCGGAACGGGGAGTATCCGCCTGAATCCAACGCGGTGCAGGTGAATTGGACGGTGAATCCGAATGCACCCGAAACCATGATCACCGGCACGCCGGCCACTCCTTCGCGGAATCGTTCTGCTATGCTGAATGTTTCCGGAAGCGGTGTGACCGATTATCGCTGGACGATTAACGGCGGTTTCTACCGCGTGGAAGCTCCGGTCGCCACCCCGATCAATCTCACCGGTCTCAGTGGCAATTCTCAGGTCGTGTCGGTCATTGGCAAAATCAACGGCACTTACCAGGAAATGGACAATGCCACTACCGTGGCCTGGCGTCTCGATCCAGCTTATGGGTCGGATTTATCCGGGCTGACGAAAGTGCGCAGCGTAACCATTGAAAATGTGGGCGGTGCGCTTCAACGATTTGCCTGGGATGGAAAGAATGACGCCGGCACGGTGATGCCGCCGGGATGGTACACCGTGCGGGTGACGTTGAAGGACGCGCTTGGCCGCGGCGGTTTTGCCACGCGACTTGTGCAAATTGGCGAGCTTTCCGGTGAATCCAGCGTGCTCGCGGACATCAGTCGCGGCGGTAAAAACCCGCATGCGCGCGGCCGATGGGTTGTCTGGCAGGATCAGAGCACCACCTATTGGCAGATTTATGCCCAGGACCTTTCCGATCCGAATGCTGCGCCGATCCGGCTTTCCACGGGCAATTCCAATCAGGAGAATCCCAGGACCGATGGGCGTTATGTGGTTTGGCAAGCACGCCAGCCCGATGGGAATTGGGATGTGATGTTCATCGATTTGCTTTCGCAAAATCCAGCGGCGCGTTTGGCCAGCACCTCCGGGACAGATGAAGTGAATCCAGCGGTGGATTGGCCGTGGATCGTCTGGCAGGAACGCTCGACTTCAAATCCGAACGAGCCATGGCAACTCCGCGCCATCAATATGTCATCGCCCCAATCCTTCCTCGTCCATCCCGGACCGCAGGATCAGCTCGATCCCGCTATTCAGGCCGGACGCGTCGTATGGCAGGATCATCGCGATGTCGGGTTCGGTGAAATTTACCTGAAGGATCTCGAGACCGGGGAACAACGCCGGCTCACGGTCAATAACTTCGGCCAATATCATCCGGCCATTTATGATCATTGGGTCGTCTGGCAGGACAACCGCAATGGCACCGTCGATATCTATGGTTACGATCTGTTGCGCAACGCGGAAGTGCGCATCACCAACACTACCGAAAATGAAGCCCGGCCGTTCCTCGATGGCGCCTGGGTAGTGTGCGAAGAGGATTCTTTGGGCGTGAACAGTTCAAACATCCGGCTCATTCACCTGCCGAGTGCGCGATCGGTCCCGCTGACCCGATCCCATTCCCTGAAGGGCCGCCCGGCCATTGCGGCAGGGCGCATCGTTTGGCAGGACACCGACAATAACTTGACGAGCATTCAGGCGGCGACTGTTCCAGCGGTGCAAGCGGTATTTCAAAATCAAAATACCGTGGCCATCACGCAAACGATGGTCGATTCGCAACTCAACGCCTACAATCTCCTCGCGCTTTGGAGCGCGCAGGCGGGAGTCGAAGAGATCACCACTTACACCGCGCTTGTCCCCAATGTCGTTTCGAAGACGGCACGCCTGCAGAACGGGCAGCCTGGTGGCGACAATTTCGCGCTCACGGCCGGATCGTTCCTGTGGGTGAAATTTGATGAGAAACGCGTTCTCGATCTTGGATTGAGCGCCGGATCCCCGGTCAATCTCGCATCAGGCGTGAACGTTTTGAGCTACACCCGTTTCCCGAGCGCTTACAGTTCGTATCGATTGCTCGAGCAACTCGGCCTCACCAACGTGCGCGCTGTCCGCATGCTCGATTCCGAATCGGGCCGATGGATGGTGACGCAAGTGGTCGATAGCAAACCGGTGGGGTATGATTTCCGAATTCCGAATGTGGCGGTGCTCCTCATCGACATGGCCAATCCGGTCAACCAATGGAAACCGCAATAACCGTATGACAAACCTTCTCATATCCAAATGGTCTGGGCTGGCGCTGGCGTTCGGGCTCGCCGCAGGGTCGCACGCTTTCGCCCTCACGCCCGCTGAACTAAAAGCCAAGCTCGCCAAAGGCGAAAACGTCACGATCATCGACGTCCGCAACAACGCCGAGTTCGCCAAGGGCCATATTCCTGGCGCGATGAACATTCCTCAATCGCTCGTGCCCGAGAAAAAACTGCCGGCTCTCGGCGCCACGGTCGTTTATGACTCCGGGCTCGGGCCAAATATCGCGCAGACCGCGGCTGACGCCTTGAATCAAAAAAACGGCATTCGCGCCGAAGTGCTCGAGGGCGGTTACGCCGCGTGGGAGAACGTCAAAGGCGATTCCACCGCCGCGCCTGGTTTCAAACCGGAAGAGTTGCCGGTGATTACCTATGATCAATTGAAGAAAGCGTCGATCGATGAAGTCGTGCTCGTCGATTTGCGCAAACCGGCGGCCACTCCCAATGCCGTCAAAGCCGCTGCCGCTCCTCCGTTGACGGATCTAGCCAAGGAATTTCCCGGAGCGCGTGTCACGAAATCGGCTTTTAGCCTGCCTCAAGCGCGTCAATCCCTTTCCGGATCTGGTGCGGCGCCTTTGCTGGTTTTGATCGACAACGGCGATGGCAGCGCGCAGGAAACGGCTCGCAAGCTCCGCGCCGGAGGACAAAAACGCGTCGTGATTCTCGCTGGCGGCGAAGAAATCCTGGCGCGTGGCGGCAAAGCGGGCTTGCAACGACAAGGGCTCGGCGCCGCGCCTTCCGGCTTCCCCGTTCCAACAACAGAACCGAAACCATGAGCTTTATGTTTTTCTCACGAAGTACCATCACCTCTGGATGCGTGTTTGGCGCATCTCAGACCGCACGGCTTTGCGGAGCGCTGGCCGGTTTGCTGATGACGCTCTCGAGTTTCGGTGCGCTCACCGTTTCTAATATTCAAACTGTCAACGTCACCCCCTCGAGCTTTTCCGTGCTCTGGAGCGCGTCCGAGCCGGGCAATCCGACGTTGCTGGTTTATTCCGATGAAGCCGGCCAGA
>JBFMDG010000171.1:0-11704 GCA_040754135.1 Verrucomicrobiota bacterium | reverse complement strand
CGGCTTTGTAAGCCGCAGCGCGAGCCCGCATTCAAAACGCTTTAGCATTCATCCGATGCGTCCGGGCCCTGCGAAACGGCTGCGGGTCACAGACCCGCGCTCCGGAGCGCGGCTTTGCAAGCCGCAGCGAGTGCCTGCATTCAAAACGCTTTAGCATTCATCCGATGCGTCCGGGCCCTGCGAAGCTGCTGCGGGTCACAGACCCGCGCTCCGGAGCGCGGCTTTGCAAGCCGCAGCGCGAGCCTGCATTCAAAACGCTCCAGCATTCATCCGATGCGTTTGGGCCCTGCGAAGCTGCTGCGGGTCACAGACCCGCGCTCCGGAGCGCGGCTTTGCAAGCCGCAGCGCGAGCCCGCATTCAAAACGCAAGCGTTCCCCATCGACGAGCAAGCTTTGCCGAACGGCGGGAAATCGGAAACAACCAATCCACCAACCTCACAGTTGGTTTCGTGTGTCAAAAGCGTGGCGGCTCAGTGCTGCCGTATGCGAAAGAATTGCTGCCGGTTGACCGGTTCAAGATTTATTCGCAAGCTGTTGTTCGTGGTGACCTGCGCATCTTCCAGCGAGTATTCGCGCCATGTTTGCAAATCCTCCGATACCTCAATAGTCCATCCGCTGGCGGTGACGCCGGGCGCTTCGATCTCAATGGCGTCTGTTGTCGACAGTTTGATGGTCAACCGCAGTTCCCCGATTCTGAATGCCTGCTCCGCCGCAAACGTTCCTCCGGCGAAAGTGTTGTCGATCGCCTGAACGCTCCAATAGTAAGTGCGGCCCGGAGTTAATCCGGTGACCGTCTTTTGGCGCTGCCACCCTGCATTGCCGATGCGCGGCACCAGGCGCGTGCCATCAGCCAATGCCAGCGCGCTGATCACATCGCTGCTGCCTGGCGCGGTGCCGACGCGCACGTTGTAAGTCAAACCGCCTCCCTGATTCGCGTCATTGGCCTCATCCCAAATCAAGGTGACGGCGGTCGCGTTGAAAACTTCCGTGCGCAGATTTTCCGGTGTGCCGGGACGCACGTTGGGTGTTCGTGTGTCGAACTGATAAATCCGCAGTTGGGCTGGTTCAGAAATCCCCGCGGTCGATTTGGGCAGAAGACCGGTCGCAAGTTCGAGGCGTCCGTCGTGATTGAAATCCGCTGGTGCAGCCACGGGAAGTTCCGCGTTCGCGAACGACAGGTCGATGGGTGCAAATTTGAATTCGCCTTTCCATAAATAGAGCCGATTCGTTGAGCCGTTATGATCCAACACATCGACCGCGCCATCGCCGTCGAAATCGACGACTGCGGCTGAGGTTCCCGTGCCGAGAATGATTCCGGTGGTCTGGGTGAATTCGAGGGCCTCGGTGTTCCGCCAGAACGCGCGCAGCCCACGATGATTGTGCGTGACGAGATCCGGTCGTTGATCCTGATCCAAATCGGCGACGGCATGAATCAAACGCGGCGCCCAGATTTTGGAAATGGCCGTGTAGCCATCGCCTGTCCATTGGAACACGACCTGGCGAGGCGCTTGGGGATCGATCACCAGCACCAGTTCATCGCGTCCGTCCTGGTTCAAATCGTGGGCGGTGAATTGCACGACCGCGATTTCCGGCGGCACCGTTGATTTCAATGGGAATGAGCAAGCCGGTTCGAACCCGCCGATTCCATTGCGGTACATGAGCACGTTGGTGGCTTTGGGGACAATCAGCACATCGGGACGGCCATCCAAATCGAAATCCGAGAAACGCGCCAGCCCCGGTTGAAACGCCGCTTCCTGCGCCAATTCAAAACGGAATGCGCCGCTGTTTCGCAAAATGATTGCCTGCCGGACTAACAGGGGCGCCACTTGATTGAATCCCAGAATGTCCACGTCGCCGTCCAAATCGACATCTGCGAAATCGCCAAAACCGGTCATCGGCGTGGAATTGGCGATCGGCAATGAGCCCGTTTGAACGGTATGAATCGTGAACTCGCTGTTGCGCGCGACCAGCAGATCCATTTTGCGGTCGCCATCGAAATCGGCCCAGCCGAGTGCTTCAGGCAAAAACCCGAGCCCCTGAGAAACCAGCGGACTGGCGAGCACTTCCTGAAAAACCAAGGCAACGTTCGTTTGCGTTTCGCCTCCCTGCGGATCTTGTACCTTCAGTTCAATCATGGCTTCACCCGGTTGCGCGCTCGCGGGAGTGGCCGTGAGTGTCCACACGCCTGAAGATCGCGTGAGCGCAATGCGATCGTCCGGCACCAGCGCGGGCGTGAGCGAACGAGCCGAGAGGATCAGATCCGCGGCTGCCGATTCAGGATCGGTCGGCGTCAATGTGAGCGGCGGTGATGTTTGTCCGGCCAGAGCGTAATGTTTTGCGGGAACCGTCAATTCTGGAGGATCATTCTGCGGCGTCACCGTGACCACGAACTTGCGTGTGCTGGCCAACCCGGCGCGATCGGTTGCGGTGATGGTGATTTCGCTCTGCCCAGCTTCGTTTAGCAGGGGCGTCAAATTCAGCGTGATTCGCAACCCGTCCGGGTCGGGCACGAAACCACTCAATTGCAATTTGCTTTGCGGGATCAGGTCGGGATTTGAAGAGGTCGCGTCCACCAGAAGATTTTGCGGGGGTGTCCGATCATCGCGCACATGAAACGTGATGGTGATAGGCGTGTCCTCGGCGACGGTCACATCTCCAATGCCGGTGATGAGTGGCGGCTGGTTGCCGGGCAGAAAAACTGGGAGCACTTGTTCCTGCGCGAAGGGCCCGCCTTGAAAACTCGCATCCACGGCTTGGACGGACCAATAGAGGAATTCGGTATCCAATGTTGGCGGGAGGACCAGGCGCATGCGTGTGTTAAATCCGGCGTTGCCCGGTTGCGGCACCAGGCGAAGCCCGTTCGTGGTGGACATGCTGGCCACAACGTCGTTGGCGCCGGGGCGTGTGCCGACACGCACGTTGTAGGTGAGAGCGCTCGATTGATTGGCATCCTCCGATTCATTCCAGAAAAGAAAAACCGAATCGACGGTATCGATCGCGAGCAGACCGCGCGGCGGTTCGGGCAATGAATTGACCACGGGTGAATGGTTGCGCAAGACCACGAGCGAGCGGCCCTGTCGATAAACCATGTCGGTGGCGCCGTCCTCGTCGAAGTCTCCAATGGTTCCGCTCGGCTGACCGAACTCGACCGTCGCCGCCAACCCGGTATGGCGGAAATGGCCATGGCCATCGTTGTGGAAAATGACCGTGACATTCGTCGTGGCAAATCCAGTGGCCGATGGCACATCGATGGGACCTGCGAAATCCATGTGCCCATCGTGATCGAAATCGGCCCAGACAACATTGGTGGTGAAAGGGGTCGCGCCAATCGGCCGCCAGGTATGTCGAAAATGTTCAATGAAACGACTGGCCGTTTGGCGGAGAACGACCATCGAGTTGCTCACTGAAGGCGTGAATGGCGCCTGCATCAACCACAACTCGGGCGTGCCATCCCCATCCACGTCCACCCAGCCGCCGCTGCGCAAGGTCGATTCAGGGATCCCCGTTGGAAAACTCAAACCCAAATCCTGAAATTGTCCGTTGCCTTTGCCCGCCCATAAGCGCAATGGCGAGGCCTCGCCGGAATTGGAATGCACTGCCAAAATGTCCGCAATACCATCGCCAGTCACATCGCGCGTATTCAGAATTCTGCCGCTCAATTGCTGCGTAACCCCGAGCGGCGCCACGGCAAAACCGCGCGCGCCGTCATTGCGCAACCAGGAAGCGCCCCACCGCCCCGGCACGATGTCGAGATCCCCATCCTGATCCAGGTCGGCCCACATGGCGCCAATCCCAAAACGACTTGTTGTGGGCATCGGCACACTCACAAAACCTGGGGGCGACGCACCATCGTATCGAAACACCACCGGCGCGTCCGTTCCAAACAGCAAATCAAGATCACCGTCCCCGTCGAAATCGCCCGGTTGCACTTCCAGCGCCGAAACCGGAGCGGTCAATTTCGTCATTAAAGTGAAATTGGTCCCGCCCGCGTTGCCGAAGATTTCCGTTGGAGAAACCAGCAGATCCATTCGGCCATCGCCGTTGAAATCGCCGGGCACCGGCCGAAAGGTGGAATTGAATGCGTTGACCGGAGCGAGTCGCGTAAATTCCGGTTCGAGAACATCGAGAATAAAACGGATTTCGGAGCGGTCGTGCGAATCATTGGCGGTGACAGTAATGGCGGTGGATCCGGCGGGGGAGGATGACGCGAGGGTGACACGGAGGGTGCGGTTGGTGGGAGAGTTGCCCGGGAAAACTTGCAACGCAGAATCCGGCACAACATTTTTTCTGGAGCTCCACGCCTGAAATGTAATCGGCTCGGCTTCGGCATCGGCAATCGGAAAGGGGATCGAGAGTGTTCCCTGCCCGCGCAGAGCGGCTTGCGATGGGATTTGGGAAAGGCGCGGCGGGTCGTTCACCGGCAGCACAGTAACCAGGAATTGCCGGCTGCTGGTGAGCCCGCGCCCATTGCGCACGGTGACAGACCCGTTTCCCGACCCGAATGCATCTTGAGGAGGGAAGAGTGAGAGCAGCCGTTGCGTTCCGGAACCGCTGACCGAGATGCTGGCCGATCGTTGCTGCAAAAAAAATGTGGCGGAGACCACGAGGTCGTCCGGTGCCGTTTCCGGGTCTTCAATTGTGAAGGGCACGTTCAACAGCGGTACATCTTCGAGCGTTACCAAATGCGGGATCGGCGAGATGATGGGAGCCGATTGCAGGGCGGGGCTGTGGAACAGGCACACGAGCGCGAGCGCGATCACTCGCAACCAGGGAGCGCACGCTTTCCCACGCGGGCGGGCAAAGACGCAGTTGGCGATTGGGAGTGAATTTTGGGAATGGAATGCGGTGTCACCTTGGGCAGTCGTTTTCATAAATCATTTGGGTCGAACTTCACGGCTGTCGGCTGCAGCATAGGGAGAAGGCCGCGCTTGAGAACTGGTTGATTGAGCGCACATCCGTTTTCTGAAGCAAAAACAGATGTGCTTTTGAATGCGCACCTGTGGAACGCACGTTACCATCTTCGTGGATAGCGATTGCGACGCGCGTGCCTCGAGGTCGAAGAGCAGCGAACAACGTCCGTGGTTAATCGAGAGCAATGCGAAGCTTCAGCTTCAGACGCCGGACGCCCCGGGGAAAAAACGAAAGCCCGCGACAAGATCTCATCGCGGGCGATGTGGAAAAAAACGTCGGTTAAAGAAGATCAGTGTTTATCGGGTGATTTGCTGTCACTCGAAAAGAATTCCTCTTTAACCCATACGAGAAGCGCCGGACCAAAGCAAAGAACGAGTCCAACCGGCAGCGCCAGCAAGCCCCAAATGTTAATGTCGAAATAATGCATATCGCGCGCGTAAAGTTGCGGCTCAATCTCCGAATGTAAAGCAAGATTTTGATTGGTTATTGATCGGCGGAAGCACTCTTGTGAAATGCTGTGAGCATTCGTGCGCTTGCACTTTGCTTCGCCAGCGCAGGACAAATGCTGAACTTCGGGTTTGCGCTGGGTCTCGAATCAGTTTACGACGGAGCCATGCAAAGAATTGATCTCCCGTCTCGTCGAAGTTTTCTCAAATCGCTCGGGGCTACCGTCATCAGCGCGCCTTTCATCACGCGCGGGCTGATGGCCTCGTCTCCGAACGGCAAACTGCGCCACGCCAGTTTCGGGGCCAGTGGAATGGCCGGGGCGGATCTTAACGCCATCGCTTCGAACTCGACGGTGGAGTTGGTGGCGGTGGCGGAGGTTGATCTGACGCGGGCGGCGGAAGTCCGAAAAAAATTCCCGGGCGCGAAAATTTACCAGGACTGGCGCGAGATGCTGGAAAAGGAAAAGCTCGATTCGGTGAACGTCTCGACACCGGATCACATGCATGCGCCGATGGCCATGGCCTCAATGCAGCGGGGGCTTCATGTGTACGGGCAGAAACCTTTGACGCACGACATTTATGAAGCGCGGCGTTTGACCGAGATGGCGCGAGCGAAAAAGCTGGTCACCCAAATGGGGATTCAAGTGCACAGCGCCGAGGATTATCGATTGGCGGTGCGGCTGATTCAGGATGCGGCCATTGGCAAGGTGAAGGAGGTGCACACCTGGAGCAGCAAAAAATGGGGCGACACCGCGCCGAAACCCAGCCGGGTCGATGCCGTGCCGGCGGATTTCAACTGGGACCTGTGGCTTGGGGTTTGCGCGGAGCGCCCGTTCATCGGACAGGGCTGGTATCACCCGGGCAACTGGCGCAAACGACTCGATTTTGGAACGGGCACTTTTGGCGATATGGGATGCCACATTTACGATCCGGTTTTTAAGGCGCTCGCTTTGACCGCGCCCATTTCCGTTCGATCGGAAGGGCCGACGCCGAACGAGCACAGCTGGGCGGTGGATGCGATCATTCATTATGTGTTTCCAGCGACGCCATTCACCGAAGGCAAAACCGTGAACGTGACGTGGTATGATGGGGATCAACGCCCGCCCCAAGAGGTGCAAGCGTTGTTGGGCGCGGTGAAACTTCCGGATCAAGGATCAATTTTTATCGGAACCAAAGGCGTGATGGTGTTGCCGCACGTGAGCAAACCGATTCTGTTGCCGGCGGAACAGTTCAAAGATTATCCCGTGCCACAAGTCGGATCGGTCAATCACTGGAAACAATTTGTCGATGCTGCGCTCGGCAATGGAAAGACCGCCGCGAATTTCGATTACGCGGGGCCCTTGACGGAAGCGGTGCTGCTCGGAGGTGTGGCGACGCGGTTCCCGAAGGCGACGCTGCAATGGAATGCGGCCAAAATGAAATTCAATTCGAGCGAGGCCAATGCCTTTGTGCGGCGCACCTATCGCCGCGGCTGGGAAGTTAAAGGGCTCTGAAAATCGAACGTCACCTGATTTATGAAGCACTCGACCTTTGCTGCCATCATGAGCACGATTCTGTTGGCGATGGGCGCTTCGGCGGCGCAGCCGGATGTTTGGCAGTTGAATTTGCGTTCGCGCGTCTTGTCCGGGACAGGCGACTCCTTCCAAATCAGCGAGAAGAAAGCCTCCTGGAATCCGAAGAAAACCGCGCTGATCATTTGCGACATGTGGGATGATCATTGGTGCAAATCCGCTGCCCGGCGTGTGGGCGAATTGGCCGTGCCGATGAACGCCATCGTGCGCCAGGCTCGGGCGCAAGGCGCCTTTATCATTCATGCTCCGAGCAGCGTGGTTGATTTTTACAAGGACACTCCCCAACGCAAGCGCGCTCAGACGGCCAGGTATTCTAAGACGCCGATCCCGCTTTCGACGGCGGAGCGCTGGGGCACGGCCTGGTGCTGGCCCGATCCAGCGCGCGAAAAGGATTTGCCGATCGATGATTCGGACATGGGATGCGACTGCCAAATGAAATGCGAGATTCGTGAAGCCTGGACACGCCAGATTTCCACGATTGAAATTGCCGAAGCGGATGCGATTACGGACAACGGCCAGGAGACCTGGAATTTATTGCAGGAACGCGGCATCGATCATGTGATGCTCATGGGCGTTCACTTGAACATGTGCGTGTTGGGCCGGCCGTTTGGCATTCGTCAAATGGTCAAGCTCGGCAAAAACGTTGCCCTCATGCGTGACATGACCGATACGATGTACAATCCGGATAAGAAACCCAAAGTCAGTCATTTTGCCGGAACCGATCTGGTCATCGAACATGTGGAAAAATTCTGGTGCCCTTCGTTCGTCAGTTCGGATCTCACCGGCCGGCCTCCCTTTCGATTTAAAGCGGATCCACGCTAACCGATCGGCTCTCCATCCAGTACGAGCACGCCGGCAGCGCTTTGGATGGATTCGTCGCCGAGGAGAATTTCTTTCGCCGGAAAACTCGCGTCGCTAGCGGCAGCATGGAAAAGCGGTAGCGCACAGATTTTTGCGTCTGGTTGAAAAGATTTCCACACAAATCGTCGGCGCAGCGATTTTTTTAAAAATGTTCTTGCGACGCGTTGTTTGCCCTCCGCATTCTTTTTCGCCAAGTCTCACACTTATGAAAAAACGAACCATTACTTCATTCATGGTGGCATCCGTTGTCGCGGCAGTATGCCTGACGTCCGGAATGTCAAATAATGTTCAAGCAGCCTCCGGCAAAAAAATTGTTTGGGTCAGCTTCCATCCAGGAGATGGCACCCCCTCGGGGGCGGCGGCGGCGGCCGGATTCACGCAAGCTCCGGATGTCGAGTACACACGGCTTCTGGCATCGGCTGGGCATCAAGTGACGCGTTACGTCAGCACAGCCACACCCGATGTCACGTTTCTGAACTCGTTTGATCTGGTCATCATCAGCCGCTCGGTGCCGAGCGGACATTATCAAAATTCGCCGAGCCCTGAGCTCTGGCACAGCGTCAATTCGCCGACCATGCTTCTGGGAGGATACATTCTGCGCGCGAACCGCCTGGGATATACCGTTGGAAATACGATTCCGGACACGGCGGGCACGATTCAACTCACGGTTCACGATATGGCCCACAAAATCTTCACGGGCGTGGCGCTCGATGCCGGCGGCACGATGGTGAATCCGTTCGCTCACCGCGTGACCTACAACGGCATTTTGCAACGCGGCATTTCGGTGAACACTGATTTTCCGGTGGATGGCGCCACGCTGCTCGCCAGTGTGGGCACCGCTGGCGATCCCGCCTTTGGCGGCATGATCATCGCCGAATATCCGTCCGGAACGGTGATGGCCAATGCCACGGCGGATACCACGGCTGGCAAGCGGCTGGTGTTTCTCACCGGCAGCCGCGAGCAAAGCATCACGGCGGAAGGCGCGGGCATTTTCGATCTCGACCCCGATGGCGTTCGGCTTTTCCTCAATGCGGTGAATTACATGCTCGGGCTCGAAGTCACTGAACCGCCTCCACAAGTCACCAACCTTCGCCCGGCTCCCGGCGCCAAACAGTACTACGCTCCCTGGGGACTCAGCTTTCAAGTCGTGACCGGAGATCCGCGCGGGATTGCTCCGTCTGGCATCACGGTGGTGTTGAATGGAACGGACATCACTTCCTCACTCACGATCGGCGGCACACCGCAAAATCGATCGGTCACGTATGCGGGACTCGTTCCAAACACCGATTACGCGGGCGTCATCACGGTGCGCGATCCCGGCGGACAACAAACGGTGGTGAATTTCAGTTTCGACACGCAGCCGGCGTTTGCTTTGCCGAAAGAATTCTCTTTTCCAACGACTGCGGCGGTGAGTTCCGCGCCCGGCATGCGCGCGCGGATCGTGCAGGCCAATGACTCTCCCGTGCTTCCCAACACAGCCGAACGCGCCGAAGCGCAATTGGCCGGCACTTTGATCGATCCCGCCACCGGCGAACCTCATGTCAACCTCGCCACTCCCAGCAGCGACAATCCCGATGGCTCGTACAATCAGCAAATCATCAACTGGAATGTGGAAGCGATGGGCGCCGGCGCCGAAAGCGGCAATTTTCAAGCGCCCATTTTTCCCGACGAATACATTCCTGGGACGGTCCACAATTTGAATGTGGCGGCCGAGGTATTGACTTACCTGCAGTTGTCCCCGGGCCGTTACGTCATGGGCGTCAATAGCGACGACGGTTTCGTCGTTTCGAGCGGGATTCATCATCGCGACGTGCTCGCGGCCAGCCTCGGGCGTTTCGATGGCGGTCGCGGCGCCAGCGATACGCTGTTTCAATTCGATGTCGTCGAGGCCGGGCTCTATCCCTTCCGGCTTTTGTACTACCAGGGTGGCGGTCAAGGTGGCCTGGAGTGGTTTACGGTTGATCCGATGACGCAGGAGAAAATCTTGATCAACAACTCGGCCGATGCGCGCAGCGTGCGCGCCTGGCGCCAGATCAGTCTGCCCGAGCGTCCATACATCGCTTCGGTGCAACCCAGTCCGGGAGCGCGCGATGTCGAGGTCGATTCCTCCATCACCGTGACCATTCAGGATACCGACGCCCAGGTGCAGCAGAGCTCGGTGCAAATGACGATCAACGGCCAGAACGTTTCGCCTCAAGTGAACAAAGCGGGCGGTGTGACCACGGTCACATTTACGTCGGCGCAAAAATTCGCCGGGGACACGCTGCACACGGTGGCCTTGTCATACCAGGACAGCGCCTCGAATCAACGCTCGGCCACCTTCAGTTTTACCACTCGTTTTGTGCCACCCATCGTCAGCAAGCCGGCGAAGATCGTTTGGGTGAGTTTCCATGCCGGTGACGATGAACCTTCCGCTGCGGCCACAACCGCCGGGTTCACTCAGGCGCCGGATGTCGAATACACGGAACTGCTCAAAGCGGCGGGGCACGAAGTGACTCGTTATGTGACGAGCGCAACTCCTGACGTGGCGTTCCTGAACACGTTTGATCTGGTCATTATCAGCCGGTCGGTTCCGAGCGGCAATTACCAGTCCGCTGAGAGCACCGCTCTCTGGCATAGCCTCACGTCACCGACCATTGTAATGGGCGGGTATGTGCTCCGTGCCAGTCGCCTTGGTTACACCACGGGTGAAACGATTCCCGATACCTCGGGCACGATTCATCTGACAGTGGCCGAGCCTTCGCATCCGATTTTCGCCGGTGTGCCGCTCGATGCGGCGAACAAAACGGCGAATGCTTTTGCCCGGCGCGTCACTTTCAACGGCACCCTCCAACGCGGAATTTCCGTCAACACGAGCCCAATCGTTGCTGGCGCCAAAATCCTGGCTACGGTCGGCACCGCGGGTGACGCCGCTTTCGGCGGCATGATCATCGGCGAGTTCCCCGCCGGAACTGTGATGGGCAACGCTTCGGCTGATGTGACCGCAGGCAAACGGCTGGTTTTTCTGAGTGGGAGCCGTGAGCAGGGAATTACCGCTGAAGGCGCCGGCATCTATGATTTGGAATCGGATGGTGCGCGGTTGTTTCTGAATGCGGTGCGTTACATGGCCGGTTTGGAAGATCTGAACCCAATGGTGCCGTTGTCAGCCAGACTCAGCGCCACGGGCGAATTTGTGATCTCCTGGCCGGCGGCGGGCACGGACAATTTCGTTTTGCAATCCAGTGCGAGTCTGTCCCCCGCCAACTGGCAATCCGTTTCGGAGCAGCCAGTCCCCAATGGTGACCAGCGCACCGTCACTTTGCAGGTCACAGGATCGAGCCGATTCTTCCGCCTGTTCCGGCCATAACTTAAACCAACCGGTGCCCATCACCGGTTCATTCGCGTCAGGGTTGTCGTTTGCCCCGCTCAGGCAGTCCAGGTGGGGCGGCGGCAACCCTGACTTTCATCCGCCCGGCGTTTTCCAATGGCAGAAAAGCTTCGCGAACGCAGAGGAAATTGACAATCCGCTAGACAGGCCATGGCGGTTCGTTAATTTCCTTGCCGCATGTCGCACGAATCGAGTTCGCCGCCAACGCCACCGAGCAAATCGGTGACTTTCCTGCGGCGTCTGCTCAGCTCGGTCATCCTCTGGACCATCGTCATTGCCTCGCTTTTCGCGACGAATCGCATCGTATCGAATTATGTGTTCCTGGTGATCATGATGGTGTTGGCAGGGGTGGGGCTGATCGAATTTTATGATTTGGTTGGGAAACGTGGATTGGTCTGCTTCAAAGGCTGGGGAGTTTTTGGCGGGTTGCTCCTCATGGCCACGACCTTCAGTTATCTTTCCGGCTTGTTCGGCCCCGTTCGTTCTCCGGCGGCTGCGAACGATTTCGAAACCAGCCTGCTCATCGGATTTGTCCTCGGCCTTTGCGT
>JBFMDG010000170.1:0-11728 GCA_040754135.1 Verrucomicrobiota bacterium | reverse complement strand
ATGGGGCGCAACTGCGTCATCCATTGGCATCGCTGAAACCGTTTTCGTACAGCACATCGAAAGACTTCGCCGCGCAATTTGATCCCGAGGTAAACCTTTGCGGGCAATGCCACAATATGCGCGGCGCCACCTGGCAGGACACCAGCCGGTATCCGCATTATTCACCGCAATACAACATGGTCATCGGCAGCGGCGGCGTTGAAACCGGCGTCGCTCCGCAATCCAAGCACCGCGAAAACGCCAAACAATGCGTCAGTTGCCATATGCACAGCACGGCCGTTGCGAATCCCACCGAGGCCAATCCGAATGTCATGGGACACAGTTTCAAAGTGAAGATTGAAGCCTGCGCTTCCTGCCACAAAGAAGGGGACGGCCTGGCTCGGATGACGACGTTGCAAAATGAGATCGAGACCAAGCTCAATGCGGTCAAAGCTCTCCTCGATCAATGGGGCAACACGAAAGCGGCTGAAGCGTTGAGAACGAAATATGGCGCGCTGGCCTGGGAGTACAACACCGTCGGGCACCTTTCCAATCCTCTCGAACAACCGGGTATTGCCGGCCCGACCACCGCCGAACAAGCGGCCGTGCCGGATTCCATCAAGCAAGCGCGATTCAACCTTTACCTGATTTATCAAGATCACAGTTTCGGCGTTCACAATGCGGAATATGCCCGCTACCTCCTGAAAGTCGCTGAAGATAAAGTGAAGGCCGAATTGGGGCTGTAAAAGCTCCACTTCGAGATTCCCGTTTTCGTGGGAACTCGGACGAATGCGCCGCCGGAAAGTTTTTTCCGGCGGCCTTTTAACAATCAGGTGATCATCGGGAGTTGTAATTTGTGCTGGTTGCGATAAGCAATGGGCATGTCCGCGCGCGTTTTGATTGCCTGTGGCCTGTTTCTGGTTGCGGGATGTGGAAAGTCTGATTCCAAATCCACCGCCGCCGAGCCAAAATCAGCGGCTGCCGAACCAGCGGCCCCGATTCAAAACGGGTCTCACCGCGATTCATCGGCGGCAACATCACCGGCTGACGAAGCGCAACTGAACGCATTGCTTGCCGAGTTGACGCAAGCGGTTCGCAAGTATGGCGTCGAACAACAGCGCGTTCCCAAAACATTGGAGGAAGTGCGCGCCCGAGGTTATCTCTCAACGGTGCCGGTGGCTCCGCCGGGTAAAAAGTTTGTTATCGATCGAAACCTCGAAGTGATCCTCGAGTCACGTTAAAGCCCACGCGCAAACGCAGCTATGCTATGAGATCTGCATCTTCCACAAAGGTCTGCGGTGAGAGTTCGGCAAATCGGCGGCAGCTCGCGGCGTGCACGACTCACGCCTCGAGCGCATTCACTTTGATTGAACTGCTCGTCGTCATTGCGATCATTGCGATTCTGGCCGGTTTGCTCCTCCCCGCTTTGGCCGGAGCCAAGTCACGGGCGCACCGGTTGAAATGCACCTCTCAAATGAAACAACTCGGACTCGGGATCAGCCTGTTTACCGCGGATCACCAGGATCAATTTCCTCCCACAGCCTATTCGACCGGCGATTATCAATATCAATTGTCCTGGGACGATTACATTCACAAATACATTGGAGGCAAAGCGCCCGAAGCCGATTTGATTTTGGGAATTTCCGGGGCCGTCGCTGATCCGCTCTTTATTCCGAAAATTCTCAAATGTCCCGCGGACAAAATTCAAATTGGAATCAGTTACGCCCCGTACAGCCGCCGCCGCACTTACGCCATGAATTGGGCCGGGCCACCATTTCAGGTCACTTCGAAAACCGCGCCGTTGCCCGCGCCGGCTTATGGTGTCGGGATTTATTACAATATGCGCGGTGCGGCGCCGGGCGCTTTGCCGGATTGGGAACCGCGTGGTTATCGCGAAAGTGCTGTTGCAGATCCAGCCGGGACAATCCTGCTGGCGGAACTTCCCAATGGACGCAATGCTGCCGGGAATGATTGGCCTTCCTTTTGTGCGGGGCCCGGCTCCGGAGTTCCACCCGGCGCCACTCCCGATTGTGTACAACTCAGCGCGTCGAGTTCGTTCAACAACATCAGCTACGGCTCCATCGCTTACGGCCTTCATGCGCGCCGGTTCAATTACCTTTTTCACGATGGACACGTGTCCATTCATCAGGTGAAGGAAACCGTCGGCACCGGAACGACCAACGCCCCCAAAGGAATGTGGACCATGGTCCTGGGCGATTAAGCCGCCGGGCCGGTGAATAACCGGTGCAGAGCTTGTCGGTATTTCTGACTCGTCAACTCCCAAATAAAGAGGTCAATTGGTCCCTGTTTTCAGGTCAAATAGACGGGGCCATTCCCGGGTAAAAAAACCCGAAAAAAAGTCTTTCCAGCTACAATCCCTGGTGGTAGCTTTTCTCCGCTCAACTACTAATAGGCAGGTTGGAGATGGTTCTCCCGCCTGTCCGTGGCCGAATATGTGTCCGAATCGAGCCAATCCGAATCGAGTTTCGATTGCAGCCGAATAAAGCACCCAAACCATAAGGAACCCCATGATTGACGCCCGCGAAGAAGTCGTCTCGTCGCCGTCGGCGCAAACGCCCCGTCGGAGTGCCAAAACTGTCCGTCCCTCTTCCCGCCGTGGTTCATCCTCCTCACGCCATGTCTTGCGTGTGCCGAGGATTTTCAGCGATTCAAAAATCAAACCCTTCGACCAGGTCGAATGGGACAAACGCACTGCCGAAATCACCGACGATTCGGGCAAGGTCATTTTCAAGCAGGAGAACGTCGAGGTGCCCAAATCGTGGTCAGTCCTGGCGACGAAGGTTGTGGTCTCGAAATATTTTTACGGAGAGCAGAACACCTCCGAACGCGAGACTTCGGTCCGGCAATTGATTCATCGGGTTTGCCGGACGATTGCCGATTGGGGCATTCAGGATGGTTATTTCAGCAAAGAAGATGGGGAAACTTTTTACGACGAATTGAGCTGGCTTTGCCTTAATCAGTATGGCGCCTTCAATTCGCCGGTCTGGTTTAATGTTGGGTTGTACCACCAGTATGGCGTCGGAAAAAATTCAGCCAAAGGAAACTGGTTCTACAACCGCAAAACGGGAGAAGCCGAGCGCGCCGCCACTCAGTACGAATACCCCCAAGGGAGCGCCTGTTTCATTCAATCGGTGGAGGACAATATGGAAGACATCATGCGCCTCGCCTACAGCGAAGCCATGCTCTTCAAATATGGTTCCGGCACAGGCACGGACCTTTCCCCGATTCGCTCCAGCAAGGAAAAGCTGAGTGGCGGCGGCAGACCCAGCGGGCCGATGTCCTTCCTCAAAGTCTACGATCAAGTAGCCAACGTCGTGAAATCCGGCGGTAAAACACGCCGCGCCGCCAAGATGAATACGCTCCGCGATTGGCATGGCGATATCGAGGAATTCATCGACGCCAAACAAAAAGAGGAAAAGAAAGCCTGGGCCTTGATCGAACAGGGCTACGACGGCTCCTACAACGGGGACGCTTACGGAAGCGTCATGTATCAAAATGAAAACCTTTCGGTGCGTGTCAGTGATGAATTCATGACCGCAGCGCTCGCCGGCAAGGAATGGTGGACGCGATCGGTCACCACGGGCCAGGCGCTCGAGAAAAAAGACGCGGCCAAACTGTTTTGGAAAGTGGCTGAAGGAACGTGGATCTGCGGCGATCCCGGATTGCAATACGACGGCGCCATTCAAAAATGGCACACCTGCAAAGGCACCGAGCCCATCCATTCCACCAATCCTTGCTCGGAATATGTTTTCCTCAACAACACCGCCTGCAATCTCGCCTCCTTGAACCTGATGAAGTTCAAGCGCGCCGACGGCAAGTTCGACGTGGACCGCTTCAAAGCTGCGGTGCGCATTTTTATCACGGCCCAGGAAATCATTGTCGATAACGCCAGTTATCCAACGAAATCGATTGCCGAAAACTCGCACATCTTCCGCACGCTCGGACTCGGCTACGCCAATCTTGGGTCGCTCATCATGAGTTACGGATTGCCTTACGATTCCGATCCGGGCCGCGCTCTCGCCGGGGCAATCACCGCCATCATGACCGGACATGCTTACGAGCAATCAGCCGAAATCGCCCGTGTCATGAGGCCTTTCAAAGGCTATGAAGATGCGCGTTGCGCCCACGTGCCCAAGCCGATCGCCAAGGATAATGTCGCTTCCATGCTCGGCGTCATCCGCTTGCATCGCGAAGCCGTCGAATCCATTCAGCCGAGCGAAGAATTCAATTATCTGAAGGACGAAGCGCGCCATTGCTGGAATCGAGCGCTGGATCTTGGCCAGCGCCATGGCTATCGCAACGCGCAAGTGACTGTGCTCGCGCCCACCGGCACGATTGCCTTTCTTATGGACTGCGACACGACGGGTGTCGAACCGGACATCGCGTTGGTGAAATACAAACTGCTCGCGGGCGGAGGCATGTTGAAAATTGTCAATCGAACCGTCCCGGAGGCTTTGCAACGGCTCGGTTACAGTGTCGAGGAAATTCAGGGCATCGTGGAGTTCATCGAAAAATACGACACGATCGAAGACGTCGAGGACAACGGCCAGACCATTCGCAGCGGGTTGAAGCCGGAACATCTCATCGTATTCGATTGCGCGTTCAAACCGTTCCGTGGAAAACGCAGCATTCATTATCTGGCCCATCTCAAAATGATGGGGGCCGCGCAGCCCTTCATCAGCGGCGCCATTTCCAAAACGGTGAATCTGCCCAACGAATGCACCGTGGCGGACATCGCCGATGCTTACGTTCAAGCCTGGAAAATGGGATTGAAATGCGTGGCCATTTATCGCGACGGCTCGAAGCGGTCCCAGCCGTTGAACACGAAAAAAACCTCCGAAGGCGGGGACAAATCGGAAGCGAGCAGCGAATCAACGCGCCTTAAGGAATTGGAATCGCGCCTGGCCGAACTCCAGACGCAAATCGATCGTTTGCGCAAGGAAGCCGGCCAGCCTTTGCGCCGGCGCCTCCCGGAAACACGCACCGCCATCACGCACAAATTCGATATTGCCGGCCACGAAGGTTACTTGACGGTCGGCCTGTTCGAAGACTCACAACCTGGCGAGTTGTTCATCACCATGGCGAAGGAAGGATCGACCATTGGCGGGTTGATGGACAGCATTGGCACGCTGACGAGCATGGCGTTGCAATATGGCGTGCCTCTCGATGCTCTGGTCAAGAAATTCGCCTATCAACGGTTCGAACCTTCCGGCTTCACCAAAAATCCCGACATCCGGAATGCGTCCTCGATCATCGATTATGTTTTCCGCTGGATGGCTGTGACATTTATTCCGGGTTATCGCGAGGCCAATTCGCCCAGTCGCGCTCAACAAGAGCTGCCGATTCCCGGACTGGCCGAAGCGATCAAGAAGCAGGTCAACCGTCCAGTGCCCGAGCTGCCGCTTTCCGAAGAAACCGAAATGCTCGATTTGAAATCGGCGCATCCGAATGGCAACGGGCATTCGCCAGGAAACGGAAAGCAGATCACCCATTTGAATGAGGCCATCGAACATCTGATGAAAGACGCGCCCACCTGCCCGAGCTGCGGGCATATTGCGGTGCGCAATGGCGCTTGTTTCAAGTGCCTCAATTGCGGCGAGAGCCTGGGCTGTTCGTAACTCGTTCCGTGTGACGTTCTGAGTCGAGCGGCCAACCACGGCGCCGCCGTTTGGGAACAAAAGCCGGGGAGCAATCCCCGGCTTCTTGTTAATTTGCGTTGCCCTTGTCGCATTGCTGAAGAGCCGATATGCTCGCCTTCGCCGGCTCGATGAAAACTTCCGCCTTCCTTCTCACTGGCGCTTTGCTGCTGACCAATCCTGGCAACATCACGGCGCAGGAACCGAAACTCAGCGGCATTCAATGGCAGACCACTTTTGGCAGCGCAGGCAGAGATTACGATGAAAGCATCGATCGGCTCGTCGCCCTCTTGCCGTTGCGCGAAGGAGGATTTCTTTTCGCCGGCGATTCGCGATCGAAACCCGGCGGCACGAAAACCAGCCCGCACTTTGGCGGATTCGACTTTTGGGTCATCCGCACGGACGCTCAGGGCACGATTCAATGGGATCGCGCCTTCGGTGGTAATGATGATGAAAGATTACTGCTCGTCGCGGAATTGCCTAATGGCACGTTGCGGCTCGGCGGGCATTCACTTTCCCGGGACAGCAGCAACAAATCGATGCCCGCGAAGGGCGCGTGGCTGCTCGACCTGGATGCGTCCGGTGAAAAACTCTTGGAACGCGTTTTGACACAGGAAAGCGATCCGCCCATCGAGGTGTTGCAAACGGCGTTGGACGGCTCCTTTTTTGCCGGAGCCACGGTCAATCCGCTCGGACCAGAAAACCCGAACGGTGCGGATTTCTGGATTTTGCGAGTGAATGCCAATGGCGAGCGGATCTTCGAAATGGTCCTCGGCGGGCCTGGCCCCGAGAAATTGTCCGTCCTTCAGCCTATCGCCGATGGCGGAGTGCTGCTGGGAGGCAATTCGGCATCGCCGCCGGGGCGCGACAAGAGCTCGCCCTATTTTGGCGGGCTTGGTGATTATTGGATCGTTCGGCTCGATGCCGCGGGGTTTAAGCTTTGGGAGAATTCCTTTGGTGGCGAAGGGGAAGATCGACTTCACGCGGTTGTTTCATTAGCCGATGGCGGATTTCTCATTGGCGGCTCCTCCAATTCGTTGCCCGGTGGAAATAAGTCGAGTCCGAATTTCGGATCTTCGGATTTCTGGATTGTGCGCGTCGCTGCGAATGGGGCGCGGCTCTGGGATCGAAGTTATGGTGGGGGCGATCTTGAAGAATTGGCGGGCGTGGAATGGATGCAAAGCGGTGGATTTCTTTTGAGCGGCTCATCGAGCTCCGCGCCGGGCGCATCAAAACTCAGCGCCGCCGCGGGATTGTTGGATTACTGGCTGGTGCGAATTGATTCTGAGGGACGAAAGCTTTGGGAAAAATCGTTTGGCGGCGCCGATCGGGATCAGTTGGCCGGCGTGCGGCAACTCGCTGATGGCGGACTGCTCCTCGGAGGTTCATCGGAATCCCCGGCGAGCGGAATCAAAACGGCGGCGCAATGGGGCGGCATCGATTTTTGGGTGTTGCGCCTGGAGGCATTGGATCTTTCGCGGCTTTTTGCGTTGCCTCCGCGTGCTGGGGACACGGCCTTCCAATTTGTGCTGCGCGCTGAACTCGATGCCACCTATGCGATCGAGATCTCGAACGATGCGAGGAACTGGACACGCTGGCAAACCAACCGCGCGACCCGAGGCGATATCGAGTGGTCAGATCCGGAATTGCCCGACGCCACGCACCGCTTTTATCGAGCGCTGCGGCTGGAATAAAGCCGCGCCCGCCAGCGCGAACAGGTTCTTGACCCCTTGAGATGCTGGCCTCCTAAGGGGCTTTTTCCTCTGAGCTTTTTCCTTGGTAAACGCCTTTGAATTCGTAAGCTCGCATGCAGCGTGAAAGTTCGAATTTGTACCCGTACTTGCGCCTGCATCGAAGCTTCGGTTTTTGTTTGTTCCACTCGATCCATTCAACGCTGCTCCTGCAAATCTGGATCGACAAAATCCAAACCCGATCGGATCCAAGAGGCGGACATTCCTTCGGCCGATCGAGTTCGCGCTCCGCGGAACAGCGCATCGATTGTTTGCCCGCAGCCCTTTGCCGCGATGCGTTCAATGTGCTCTTTGCGGCACCTCACTTCTGGAATTCGACTGTTTCGAACGGTCGCTTTCCTGGCCGGAGCACTCTCCCTTTCAGTTTGGATAACTTTCGCCCAGCCGGCTAACAACGCTGCGCCGGTGCACACTCTCGATCGCTCCTGCGTCCGGGAATGGCTCATCCTCGGGCCATTTGTTTCCCCCGATATGGAATTCGATTTCCTGGCATCGGCCGGAGGTGAAGCCAACATCCGCCCCAAAGAAGGCGACACCGTTCTCGTCCCAGACGGAAAAAGTCTGACCTGGAAACGCGTGCGTGCGCCGCACGACGTGGTGAATCTCGAACAACTCTTTGGCATCGCAAACATCGCCGTAGCCTATGCCTACTGCGAGTTACAAATCGATCAGGGAGGCGAGATGCTCATTCGCGCTCTCGCCAATGACACGACGTTGGTGAAGCTCAACGGAGTGGACATCGGCTCGATACCCACGCAAATCAATTTGCATCGTGATCCCCCGCTCCTGGCTTGTTCCGTCCAGCCCGGCCGCCACGCCTGTCTCCTCAAACTCAAAGGCGGCCGGTTTGAGTGGAATTTCTTTTTTCAACCGCTGCCTGCGACGCACGCGGCGATCCAGTTCCAGATCACCGATCCAGGAAAGCGGCAAATTCCTGGAGCGCTGGTCGAAATCTATTCTGACGGCAAAGTGGCTTCGCGCACTGAAAGCGATGCGTCGGGCATTGCCACCGCCTATCTTTTTCCGGTCGCCGAATCGTACGATGTGCGCGTGACTTCTGCGACGATGGGAAGCTGGCTTTTGGGGTTGAAACTTCGGCCTGGCGAGCGCCGCAGAATCGAAGTGCCGCTAGCCCAGGCGTTGTCAATTACCGGCCAGGTTGCCGCTCTCGATGGTTCGCCGCAGAATGCAATCGTCGTGCAGGCGTTGCGGCTCTCCGATGAACCAGGCAGGACAGGTGAACCGGCGCGTGACACATCGAGCCCAACCCACTCAACCCGTGACAGCAATGGGGCTGCGGCAAATGCTCCGACTCTCGCCACTCAGCCCCGCAACTCGGGCGTTCCCCAAAACAATTGGCTGCTTTCAATGCCGCCATTTTCCGAAACGGTTCTGACCGATACCAACGGCAATTTTCGTTTTGTCAATTTGCGCCCCGGAAAGTACCAGCTTCGCGGCCACGGCCCTGACGGTTTTGTAACTCCCGAATCCGTCGAGGAAATGAATGCAAACGGGGCGATGGTCTTCGCGATCGGACCAGGTCAAACTCACGAAGGCGTTCGGTTCCGGTTCGCCGAAACCCGAAAGGGTGTTTGGAAAAGCTTTCCGATCACGCTTGGATTCAGGGAAGCGCATCCGTTTAGCATACATCGGGCGCCTGGCGGCTTGCTCTGGGTTGGAACGGATGAATCGTTCGTGCAAACGTTCGATGGCCTCGAATTCAAAACGGTGGCTGAGTCGCCGCAAATTCCTGCCAGCCATATCCACGATCTCCAACATGCTCCGGACGGCGCCGTCTGGATTGGAACTGGCGGCGGGATCGTTCGAATCGCGGAGGGCCGCACCGAAACGATTCCGTTGAACGAGAATCTGCCACGGAAAACGGTGCGTGACGTTGCCGCGGATGCGGACGGCACGCTGTGGTTCGCCAGCGAATCCGGATTGTTGAAGTTTGATCGCCGGAATTGGAAGACGTTCACCACCCGAGAGGGACTCCCGGGAAATGTCATCCGCTCGCTTTATCGCTCGCGCAAGGGGCCGCTTTGGTTGGGGACCTCGCAGGGACTGACGCGGTTCGATGGCCAGACTTTCACACTGGTGCAGCCGACCCTCGATTTGCTTCAAGGTGTGTTGGGCAGGATTTTGGAATCTCGTGACGGGGCGATTTGGTTCACCACATCTCACGGTGCTTACCGCTTTGATGGCCAGTCGGTGTTCCGCCTCGGCAAGGAACACGGTTTATTGAGTGATGAAATCTTTGACGTGGCCGAGACTTCGGATCGGACACTCTGGTTCGCCACGGGGAATGGCCTTTCGAGTTTCAATGGGTCAACTGTCGTGAATTACACGCCGGCAGATGGTTTGAGCAACGAGTGGGTGCGGAGAATTGTCGTGGACGAGGAGGATGTGCTGTGGTGCGCCAATGGCTGGGGGATTTCGCGATTTGATTGGAAAGGTTTTGTGACGTTCACGAAAAAGGATGGCTTGAGCAACGGTGACGGTGAAACCGCGAGCGTCCTAACCATCAAACCTCACCCGGAAGGAGGCGCTTGGGTTGGTACCGCGTGGGCCGGTATCTTTCGGATTTCCGGTCAGAAACTTGAATCCCTGGTTCGGCCAGACGAGCGGCCTTATGTGCGTGCCATCCATAGAGCGGCGGATGGCACGATTTGGTTGGGCGGTTCGCCGTTCGGGATTGGCAGATACGATGGCCAGCGAGTGGCCGGTTTCCTCAAACGCGATTGGGTGACTGCCTTGTGCACGGATCACGAAGGGAATCTTTGGTTTGGGGAAGGATGGTATGGCGGAGGGCTCACCCGGCATAACCTCAAAACGGGCGAAACGACTGTTTTTACGACCGCTGACGGCCTGCCGAATGACGGTGTGTGGTCGGTGATTGAGGGGTCCCCGGGAGAAATATGGGTCGGAACCGAAAACGGTTTGGCGCGAGTTCGAGAGGGCAAAATTGAAGATTTCCGCGAGCAGCTTGGCGTCCCTACAGGATGCGTTTTCAACCTGCAGCGTGATACGGAAGAGGCACTCTGGATTAGCAGCCGCTTAGGCTTGCATCGCTGGCGCGGCGGGCAACGAATTTCCATTACCTCCAAAGACGGGTTGCCCGACCAGCATCTCTGGTCCAGCGCCCGCACACCAGACGGCATCATCTGGATGGGTTCCGATCACAACGGATTGCTGGGCTACGATGGCCAGGCCGTGACGGTGATTGACAAGCGTGATGGGTTGTCAGGAAATCAGGTTCTCAGCGTCCTTCTTGATGCTGATGACTCGTTGTTGGCCGGGTTTCTCGACTCCGGGCTGTCGCGATATCGACCGGCCAAAACTCCCCCGTTGGTGCGGTTGGTTTCCATGCAACTGAACGATCAGGTCGTGACCAATTTCGCCCGGCTCCCGCCCATCCTCACCGGAAACCGCCTCACCTTCGAATATCGGGAAGTGGACTTGAAAACGCATCCGGAGAAAAGGCAGTTCCGGTATCAACTGACCGGACACAGCGGTGCGCCTCTGTTCACCGCCGTCACCAAAGACCGTCGGTTTGATTGGACACCGCAAGACGGGGGCGCTTACACGTTTCAAGTCCAGGCCATTGATCGAGACCTGAGTTATTCACTGCCTGCGCGGTTGAGCTTTAAAGTACATGTTCCCTGGTATGCGAACCCGTGGATTCTCGTGCCGCTGGTCGGGCTTTTTGGAGGCCTGTTGGTTTGGGCATTCATTGCCCGCGCCCTTTATCTCCGGAAAAGCCGGGAAGCGGCCGTGCTGCGCGAGCGCGTGCGCATCTCACGCGACCTGCACGATCATCTGGGCGCTGGGTTGACTGATCTCGCGCTGGCCGGCGATCTGGTGCGCCAGCACATCGAGAATTCGGGCACGGCTCAAAAACTCGCCTTGCGCCTGAGCGCTTCGGCGCGGGAATTGACGCGCACCATGGGTGAAGTCATCTGGATGACCGATCCAGAGAAGGACACACTGCAGAGTTTTGTTTCTTTCGTCTCGAGCTATGCCGAACGCTACTTTGCCGGCAGCTCCATCCGGCTGCGTTTCGAAATGCCGTCAGATATTCCTGATCTGGTTTTGCCCGAAAAACTGCGCCGCGAATTGTTCCTCGTGCTCAAGGAAGCATTGAATAACGTCGCCAAACATGCCGATGCTTCCGAGCTCCGTCTCAAGCTCGAACTGCGCGGACACGAGTTGCATCTGCATATCGAGGACAATGGCCGCGGTTTTCAGCTGAACCAGGTGGCTTCGGATCGCCGCGGGCTCCGAAACATGCACGAACGGTTCCGCGATCTTGGCGGCCAGTTGGAGATTGAAAGTGTGCCC
>JBFMDG010000169.1:0-11731 GCA_040754135.1 Verrucomicrobiota bacterium | reverse complement strand
CCATCTGGTCAAGAAATTCGGGGAACTTGTCGCCGTGGATGATATTTCGCTGACGGTTCCGCGCGGGGAATTTTTCGTGGTGCTCGGCCCGAATGCCGCCGGCAAAACAACCACCATCCGCATGATCACAGGATTGATCCGGCCCACCGCCGGCACGGCGCGAGTGGCGGGATTCGACGTGCAAACGGAAGCGTTAAAGGCGAAACAGCGGCTGGCTTACGTCCCCGATTTTCCATTTCTTTACGACAAACTCACGCCCTGGGAATTCTTTCGCTTCACCAGCCAGTTGTTTCAAATGACAGAAGCGCGGTTTGACGTCGTCGTCCGCGAATTGATCACGCGCTTCAATCTGGAAGAATACCTGCGCAAACCGATCGAGGGGCTTTCCCACGGCACGCGCCAGCGCGTGGCCATCGCCTCGGCGTTGCTTCACGACCCCGAGGTCTTTGTGATTGATGAGCCGATGGTCGGGCTCGATCCGCAGCACGCGCGCGTGGTCAAAGACATTCTCAAGGAGCGCTCGCTCAAAGGCATGACCGTTTTCGTTTCCACCCATCAACTCAGCGTCGCCGAGGAAATGGCCGATCGCATTGGCATTATGCACCAGGGCAAATTCATCGCCGTCGGGACGCGCGATGAATTGAGGCGGCAAGCCGGGGTATCGGGCGCGCTCGAAAAGGTCTTTCTCTCGCTCACCGCCAGCGAGAAGAGTGAACCCGCTCCGGCAGAGGGGAACAGGCCGATGCGGGAGGAAATGCCACAACCGCAATCCTGACATGGCAGGAGAAGCTCCGAGGTTTCCGGAACCGCTTTGGCTGCTGGTGAACATCAACCTGCGGCAAAGCTGGCGGCGCTTGCTTGCCGTGCGGGAGCAATCGCGCCTCCTTTCGGGCATGATCGGGCTTTTCATTCTCGGCTATGTGGTGCTCTCGTTCTGGCTCTTTCATCGCGGATTGAAATTCGTGGCCACTTTTCCCGGTTTGGGCACGATGTTGACGGAGCGTTTGCTTTATCTGCTGTTCGCATTTCTTTTTGTTCTGCTTTTGTTCAGCACGCTGGTCATCAGTTACACAAATTTTTTTCGCAATCGGGAAACGTTCTACCTCCTGAGTCTGCCAGTGCCGGCGCAAACAGTCTTTCGCTGGAAATTCATCGAGTCGGCGGTGCTCGCATCGTGGGCTTTCCTGTTTCTGATCGCTCCGTTGCTGGCCGCTTACGGACTGACGCAAAATCTGGCCTGGCATTTTTATGTGGTCACGGTGGCTGAGGTCGGCCTTTTCATTATTTTGCCGGCCGTGGGAGGAGCCTGGGCGGCGATGGCGCTGGCCCGCTATATGGATCGTCGTATTTTTCAAATCACGGTGGTTTGCACGGCGATCGCCATGATGGTGGGGGCGAGGATTTGGCTGCAACCGGAACCGATTACGGACGAGATGCTCGAGACACGGGTGCTGGCGGTGCTGGATCGCATGCTCATGAAAACGAAGTTTGCGCAGTTCCCGCTTTTGCCGAGCTATTGGCTTTCGGCGAGCGCTTTGCATTGGTCGGAAGGCGCTTTGCGCACAGCCGGATTTTTTGCCCTGGTGCTGGTGAGCTACGTTCTTTTTTTTGGTTTTCTTGCGTTCACCACCACCGGGCGCTTTTTCTACGAAGCCTTTTCCACGGTGCAAAGTCGCGGGAGCGTCTTCGCGGAATGGACCTGGTTTCGGCGGCTCGAATTGCGGCGAGGTCCTTTTGATTTTTCCAATGGCCGGCTGGAACGATGGTTTTCCTTTCTTTTCTGGATTCGGCGCGATGTGCGGGCATTGCTGGTCAAAGACGTGCGCATGTTCTGGCGCGACACGGCCCAATGGGGGCAGACCCTGGTGTTGTTTGGACTGCTGGGAGTTTATGTCATCAATCTGCGCCATTTTTCTCATCAATTGACGAATCCGTTTTGGGTTAATCTGGTTTCGTTTTTGAACCTGGGCGCTTGTTCGCTCAACCTGGCGACGTTGACCACGCGTTTTGTTTACCCGCAGTTTTCACTCGAAGGAAAACGGATCTGGATTATCGGGCTGGCGCCGCTCGGGCTGGTGCGTGTGCTCAAAGCCAAATTCGGCCTGGCCAGCGGAGCTTCTTTGATCGTCACACTCGGCCTGGTCTGGCTTTCGTGTCACATGCTCAGAATGCCGGTCGAGCGGACCTGTTTCTTTGCCGCGGCCATTACCGTAATGACTTTTTCCCTCAACGGACTGGCGGTCGGTTTGGGGGCGCTGTATCCCAATTTCAAAGAAGACAACCCAAGCAAAATCGTGAGCGGCTTTGGCGGAACTTTTTGTCTGGTCTTGAGCTTTTTGTACATCGTCGCTTCAGTCACTTTGCTGGCGCTCGGTTCCCCGTGGTCGCCGGATGCGGACCAATCCCCAGCCTGGATGGCGGGCAGCTGGATTTCGTTCGCGTTGGTGTCGTGGGCGGTCGGTTGGCTGCCGATGCAACTGGCCTTGCGGCGGGTGACGCGTTTCGAGGTGTGAGCGACGCGTTTTGTTCAGAAGCTTGCGACCGCTTCGGTTGGTTTGCGATTCGCCTCGGCAACTGGCGCTGACACGGACGATTCGACTTTGGGCAATTCAAACCAGAAACAGCTTCCTTCACCCAATTTGGACTCAACGCCAACCGTGCCGTCCATCCGTTCAATCCCTTTTTTCACGATGGCGAGGCCGATGCCGGTGCCGGAAAATCGATGGGAGGGATGCAAGCGTTCGAACACCTGGAAGATCCGTTCCTGATACTGGGGCTCGATGCCGATGCCGTTATCCTGAACGCAAACTCGGATCTTAGTGTTGCGTTCCTCCGCCCAAATCCGAAGCTGGGGCACCGCGCCGGGAGCAATGAATTTCAGCGCATTCGAAATCAGATTGCTCAGCACTGTCTCGACGGTGAGCCCATGAGCGCGGACGCGAGGCAAGGGCCGCTCGACGGTGATGAGCGCCTGTTTCGATTGCAGTTCCTGGTTAAACAAAGGGAGAACGGAATCGAGCACTGCTTCAATGTTGACCACTTCAAACGGAAGTTCCGCCCGGCTGAGCCTGCTGTAGGTCAGCAAATCCTGGATCAGGACATCCATGCGTTGCGCCGAGTCCATGATGCGGCGGACATAATCCTGCCCAACGTCATCGAGCCGCGGACCAAAATCCTCGGACAAAGCCTGGGAAAAACCTTGCATCGCGCGGAGCGGCGCACGCAAATCGTGGGAAACAGTGTAGCAGAAAGCCTCCATTTGCTCGTTCGTTTCCTTCAAGTTCGCGGTGCGTTCCAGGACGCGCCGTTCCAGTTCCTGATTGAGCTTTTGGATCGCTTCTTCAGCCTGTTTGCGCGAGGTCACGTCGCGAGCAATGCTTTGCACCAAGGGCGGCGCATCGGGCGGGCGGCTGACGCGGCTGCTCACTTCCAGGAAAATGCGTCGCCCATCTTTGGCGCGAATTTCGAGTTCGTAAGTGGTGCGGGCGCCTTCGGCGATTTTCGCTTCGATCATGTGCACCCAATCGCGCTGCTCCGGTTCGACGATTTCGGCCAGGTTAAGCTGAACGAACTCGGCGCGGGAATATCCGGTGAGCCGTTCCCCTGCTTTGTTGATCGAGGTCAGGTTGCCTTGCAGATCATGCGTGAAAATCAAATCGCTGGCATTTTCAAACAAATCACGGAACCGCTCTTCCAGGGCCGCTTCCTCAGCCAGATTTTTTCGAATAACTTCCGTTTGTTGCTTCACGCGATGACGCAAGACGCCGAGCCAGATCATGGCCGCCAGCGTCGCGATCAAGGTCAGCACCAGCGCCGCTTGCACCCGCTGCCGGGTCCACCAGGACGCTTGCTGGACCACCACCACATCATTGGGAGTGCGCAACAACAGTCGAAATGGTGTCGGGCCCTCCCGATCTTGAACCGAGCAAACGCCGGTGACCTTCACCCGGCTGCCATTCCGCAACGGCTCGAATGGATCCAATCCGCCGTCGGTCTGAAGAATGGCTTCGAACACCCACGCGCCCGATTGGCAAACCAGAATCGCCTGATTGATCCGAACGAGATGCTGCAAAACCATCGTTTCCATCTCCACCAGTTCGGCGTCAAATTTGCCTCGAACCAATTCGGCGGCTTCCACAGGAATCGGGCTGATCAACTCGCCGGTTCCAATCGAACGGTAAAGGCCATCCTGCAGGACCGGCACATGTTCTCCGAGCCTGAGGAATCCCACGACGTCCACTGAGTCGCCCACGCGAATCGCGGTCGTTTCCGAAGTCTGCACCTGTAAACCGGCAGTTTTGTCCTTGATGTAAAGCGCCCGGCCAGGTTGATGCAACGTCACCACCCCTTGCACTCGCACCCGGTTTTGAAATGCTTCCCGCATTTTGAAACTCATCAAAGTTTGAATGCGCCGAACAGGCAAGGAAGTGGGATCGACCGCGGGCCGCCGCACCGTCATGTACTCCAGGCTCGGCATCAGGAGTTGAAAACCGACCATTTGCCGTTTGTGATTGAACAATGCCGCGCAAACTCCGGTTAACCTGACCCCCGCGCCGATGAGGTGTTTTGGCAGCGCCTGCTCCTTGAAATCCGGAACCAGCACTTTCGCGCGATTGTTTCCCCAAGCCACATCCATGTAGAGATGATCCCAGTGGTTTGTCATGGACCGGATCACTCCTTCCACTTCGACCCACTGAGCGTCTTCGCGGCCGCTGGAAAGTTGTTCGAGAGTAAGGCGCCGGCCAGTGGGAAGCGTCCCATCGCCAGCAATCTTGATTGTGGGATTGACGATGATGGGGGAAAACTCACCCGGATCGGTGACTCCTTCGACCTCGATCAATTGGCCCAGCTTCAATTCCGGAGGCGAATCGATGCGCACGTAAATTCCACCGGTGTTGTCTTGAACGAAAAGTGTTTTCCACTCCCGATCGTAATAGGTGACCACTCCCTTGACGCGCACTGGGTATTCCCGTTGCGCCTCGACGGGCGCGAGCGAGCGAACCTGCTCGATGCGGGTGAGGTGAGGAACCGCAACTGTCTGGTCCTGCGCGAACGGCTGATGCGCGACAACCAACGCGAACGCAGCCGTCACAAACCTGACAATCCCGGCATTCCAGAGCCGGTTTCGTAACTGCGGAACAGTCATGGCCATTGCATCCAGGCTGCGAAAGTAAAGCAGGTTGAAGCCGCTTTGGCTAATTCAAATTCGCCATCGGTATTGGCCGAAAGGCGTAGCCGGCAGGCGTGCTGAGAATTGCCCTGCCTTTGAAGGGGCACAAAGAAATGCGCAACCGTCACCGATTCGCCGCTGCTTTGGCTCATCGCGCCGCGTCGGGGTCGTGATGTGTTTCGTCCTTGCGCCTTGACTCGCTTCGGCTCGCTTCTATGATTCGCCCCGCATTTGGCTGAACACTGAAACTATGGAAACTATTTTTGACATTCAGGCCCGCGAAATCCTCGACTCTCGCGGAAATCCCACGGTCGAAGTCGAGGTCATTTTAGCCGGCGGCGCCAGGGGCCGGGCCGCCGTCCCTTCCGGCGCCAGCACCGGCGCTCATGAAGCTCTGGAATTGCGCGACGGCGACCCAAAACGCTACCTCGGCAAAGGCGTTTCCAAAGCGGTCCGTAATGTCACCGAAAAAATCCTTCCCGCGCTGCAGGGCCTCGACGCTTTCGATCAACTCACCATCGATCGCACGATGCTCGAATTGGATGGCACTGAAACGAAATCCAAACTCGGCGCCAACGCCATTCTCGCAGTGTCGCTCGCCAATGCCAAAGCCGCCGCCTCTATTCTCGGCCAGCCGCTCTTCAAATACCTCGGGGGCCCCAATGCCAAAGTGCTTCCAGTCCCCATGGCCAACGTCATCAACGGCGGAGCCCATTCCGATGCGCCAATCGACTTCCAGGAGTTCATGATCATGCCCACCGGGTTCGATACCTTCTCCCATGGGTTGCGCGCCATCACGGAGATCTTTCACGCTCTGAAATCGGTCCTGAAAAAGAAAGGCCTCTCCACCGCCGTCGGTGATGAAGGCGGCTTCGCCCCGAACCTCGACAGCGCGGAAGCAGCCATCGAAGTGATTCTGCAAGCCACCAAAGACGCGGGCTACAAAGCCGGCAAACAAATCTTCCTCGCCCTCGATGTGGCTTCGTCCGAGTTCTATGATTCGAAAAGCGGGCAGTACATCTTTAAGAAAAGCTCCGGACGCAAGTTGACCGGCGAACAGCTGGTCGATTTTTACGTTGAACTCACCGGCAAATATCCGATCGTCAGCATCGAAGATGGGTGCGCGGAAAACGATTGGAAAACGTGGAAATTGCTCACCGACAAGTTGGGATCCAAAGTCCAATTGGTGGGGGATGATCTCTTCGTGACCAACGTGAAGTTTCTCCGCAAAGGCATCGACCAGGGCGTCGCCAATTCCATCCTCGTCAAAGTCAATCAAATCGGTTCGCTGACGGAAACCCTCGATGCGATCGAGTTGGCCAAAAGGAACCGGTACACCGCAGTCATCAGTCATCGCTCCGGCGAAACCGAGGATGCCACTATCGCGGACATTGCCGTGGCCACGAACGCCGGACAGATCAAAACAGGATCGTTGAGCCGCACCGACCGGGTCGCGAAGTACAACCAGCTTCTCCGCATCGAGCAACTGCTCGGCAAGAACGCCGTTTACCTCGGCAAACTGTAGCGAGGTTTCCCCGCTCGCCCGCCTGTGCCGATAAGAGGCGCAGCGCTGCGGATGATGTGTTGGGTTCGCGATCGTTCGATGCCGCGCCCACCCCGGCACCTTTTTTACGGGGATCACCTTTTCGGGTAAAGTTCGCGCGTTCGTTGCCTTGGCGACATTGCTGGCGCGAGGTTGTGCGGGCTGCGGATGATCGATCGCCAACGTGATAATCGAGTTGTGCCCGACGTTCCATGCGGTTACTTGATGGGCAGATGACTTTTCTGCCCATCGTCGAAAGGGAGTTACGGGTGGCGTCACGAAAGCGCGGCCTCATTCGCATCCGCGTGGGCATGGCTTTGCTCGGGAGCCTGGTCGCGGGCGGGCTGCTCCTGATCAGTATGCTGATGGGCCATACCGCGACTCTGGGCGGCACCTTGTTCAAAGCGGTCACGTTGCTGACCTTTTTCTTCTGCCTTTTCCTCGGACTGCACCGAACGGCGGATAGCCTCAGCGAAGAAAAACGTGAAGGCACGCTGGGTTTCCTTTTTCTGACCGATTTGCGCGGATACGACATCGTGCTCGGCAAACTGGTGGGCGCATCCTTGAATTCATTTTACGGGCTCCTGGCCGTGCTCCCGATTTTGAGCATTTCGATTCTGCTGGGAGGCGTTACACTGACCGAATTCCTGCGTGCTTCGGCGATGCTGATGAACACGTTGTTTTTCTCGGTTACCCTTTGCCTGTTTGTTTCCGCGATCAGCCGTTCAGCGCAACGCGCTTTATGGGGCAGTCTGGTGCTGTTGCTGGGGCTTTGTGCGTTGCCGCTGCTTTGGCCGGCGCTCTTGAGCATCCTGCCCGCTGGACCGCGGCTTGACTGGGTGACGGCTCTGAGCCCAGGGGCATCCGCGATACTGGCCGCGCGTCTGGTGAACTTTACCACGCCGGGTGATTTCTGGGGCAGCATTGCCATGGTGCATGCCATCAGTTGGTTGTTCGTGGCGTCCGCCGCCTGGATTTTGCCACGCACCTTGCGTGAGAAGAAAGCTCGCGGACACTCGCGCGAATTCACAAGAAATTGGCCGGCGCAAAAATCCGCGCGCATCGCCGCCTGGCGTGGGCGGCTGCTCGAGGCCAATCCCGTCCTGTGGCTTTCGTTGCGCGATGATCGCCAGCGAGCCCTTGTTTGGGCGGTTCTCGGCGTCGTTATGGTGTGCACAGGTTTCCTGCTTTGGGTCTTGCCATTTCCCTTGGGCCGAGTGGCCATCGCCATGATCACGCCACTCTTGCATCTCGTCCTGGCCTTATGGATCACATCGCAGGCCGTGCATTGTTTCGCCGAAGCACGCCGGACTGGTTCGCTCGAACTGATGCTGTCGGCGCCGCTCACCGTGCCACAAATTCTGCGCGGCCAATGGTTGGCGTTGAAACAGATTTTCCTCGCGCCGCTGGTCACTCTGGCTGTTCTGGAAATCATCGTGGCCCTTTGGATCGACGCAATGGCGCCCATGAGCAACGCGCTCGGGAATTGTCTGTCGTCCCTCTTGTTTTTGACCGCGGACCTCGTGGCGCTCGCCTGGGTTGGGATGTGGTTGGGCGTCACCGCCAAAACCGCCAATCGCGCCACGATTCAAACGCTTCTTCTGGTGCTTGTCTTTCCCTGGATCGCGGCGCTGTTTCTCACGCCGTTGTTTTATTTCGCAAGTTTCTTGGGAAAGTTTCCGATGATCTTTTCTCACGCCTATTTCCCGGTCATTTCCAGCGGAATGCTGTGGCTCGCCAAAAACGCCGCATTCATCCTTTGGGCGCGCCACAGATTGAGAGCGAATTTGCGCGATGTGGCCGCGCATCATTACACACCCATTTCCAGTATGGCATCGCCGCAGCCACCCCCCATGCTCACTCCCGCGCCGCCTCGATTGGCTCAGTCAGTGAAATGAGTATTTGAAGATCAAAGCTCAACAAACGGCGATCTCATCGCGGACCTCTCAAGACGGTTGCCGCAAACTTCGGACAAATCGTTCATTCCACCGCGACTGCCAATCAGGGCCAGCAGCTGCAAATCGCTCCTCCTGCCGAGCAGTCGTGAGAAATTTCTCGATCGTCACGGCGCCGGTTGTCTGGCAATGTTGAGCCATGTTTGCAGCTCTAAAATCGAAACCTACTCGCCCGCGCTCGGCTCCAGCATTTCCCGCCTCGTTTTGCAGCAAGCCAGCGGTGCTGATCGGACTGGCAGCAGCGCTCTTTTCTGTTCCGTTAATCGCTCGAGATTCCACGTCGAAACCGAAGCCGCGCTGGTGGAAAGGCAATCTCCACACGCACTCGCTTTGGAGCGATGGCGACGATTATCCGGAGATGATTGCCCGCTGGTACAAACAGAATGGCTATCATTTTCTCGCCCTGTCGGATCACAATATTCTGTCGCAAGGCCAAAAGTGGATTGAAGTGACGAATAATCGCGGTGGAACCGTGGCGCTGCAAAAGTACGAAAAGGAATTTGGCGCGTGGGTGGAACGCCGGAATCGCAATGGCCAGGAGCTGGTTCGACTTAAACCGCTCAACGAATTTCGCGCGTTTTTCGAGGAACCCGGGAAATTCCTTCTCATTCAAAGCGAAGAAATCACCGACAAATTCGGGAGCCTGCCGATTCACCTCAACGCAACCAATCTTCGCGATTTCATTCCGCCGCAGGGCGGCACCAATGTGGTGGATGTCATGCGACGCGATGTTCAGGCGGTGCTCGATCAGCGGGAAGCGACCGGGCAACTGATGTTTCCGCATTTAAATCATCCGAATTTCGGCTGGGCCATCACCGCCGAGCAATTGGCCGAAGTAGAAAAAGAAAAGTTTTTTGAAGTGTACAACGGACATCCATCGGTGCATAACGAAGGAGACGAAACCCGCGCCAGCACCGATCGCATGTGGGACATCATCCTGGCCAAGCGCCTCTCACAACCGGGCGGATTGGTCATGTACGGTGTGGCCGTGGATGACTCGCACAATTACCACACCAACGCGCCCAACAAGAGCAACCCGGGCCGCGGTTGGGTCATGGTCCGCGCTCCCTGGCTTACCCCGGAGAATATCGTGTCCACCATGGAAGCCGGTGATTTCTATGCTTCGAGCGGAGTCGAGTTGCTCGAGATCGAACGGAGCGCGGAAACCTATCGCTTGAAAATCAAAAAACGTTCGGGAGTCAAATATGTCACCCAGTTCATCGGCACGCGACGCGGCGCAGACCTTAAAGGACAACCCATTCTAAACAAGGACGGCGCTCCCCTCCCGGTCACCCATCGCTACAGCGCACAAATTGGTGAAGTCCTCGCGGAAGTCGCCGGCCAATCTCCCAGCTACCGCTTTCGCGGAGATGAACTTTACGTGCGCGCGAAAGTCATTTCCACGCGGCTCAAAGAAAACCCCTATCGGAAAGGCGAGGTCGAAATGGCCTGGACGCAGCCAGCCTTGGTGCAAGCGAAGTGATCCTTTTCGCCGGACAATGACGAGAGGTTTCAAAACGACCGTTCCGGCACGAAGACAATATCGCCTGATTGCAGAATAAACTTATTGGTCGAGTCGTTCGCCACTTTCAATGCCTCAAGATCAAACTTCTGGGCGCTTCCTTTTCGGGTCACTTCGATGCGACTCGTGTGCGCCAGTTTTGTGAATCCACCCGCCTCGGCGATCGCATCGAGCACACCCCATTGAACCGACGACGGCAGTTCGATCCGGCACGGGTTGCTCACCTGCCCCAGAACAATTACGGCATCGGTGCGTTCACCGGTTCCTCGGACCGTCCTGGATAAGGGGAGTTGAGACGAAATTCCGGCAGTGGATTCATCTGAGCTTTCGCCCAAACCGCCGTAGCCTCCTCCGTTTTTGCTTCCTGTTCCCGGGAAGTCACCCGCCGCGCCGCCCGGGTCCGAGGTCCCCATGCCTGGCAAGCGTCCTACTCCTCCACCGGGCAGGCCATAGGGCATCCCTGGGGCGCTGGCGGTTCCTCCCAAGGTTTCAATCGCCGCCTGTACCAACTCCAGATCCTCGACGCTGGCGCGCACCATGACCATGCCGGTGAGGTCATTGTAGTAAACGGCTTTGTTCGCCACATCCATGTTGACGCCCAAATCGACGAGCAGTTGCCGCAACGCTTTTTGCACCTCACGCGACGGAACCTGCGGACGGGCAACGCCTCGTTTCTTCAAGTCTTCTTTCAGGTCGTCGAGTTCGGCCCGCAGCATTTCGACGCGTTGTTTGGCCCTGGTGAATTCGTCCGAACCGATGTTGCCAGTCTCAAACAGTTTGGTCGCGGTTTTCAGATCTTCTTCGGCATGTTTCAATCGCAGTTGCGCAGCTTTTGGAAGCACTGCCTCCTCGCCGCGGGCTGGGGCGGGTACAGAAATCTTGATGCCAAACGCGGTTTCCAGACTCGCCACAAAGGTGCCGGGATCGACCCGAAAAGTGCGCACCTGAAGCATCGGCGCCCCCAGCGCAGGATCCCCGACACCGGCTGCGGAGTAAAATGGTCCCGGCGAAAATAACACCCCAAAATCATGCACCGAATATTTGATCGGCCGTTCGGCCACACGCACGATGGCGTCGAGCACGTCTTTCAAGCGCACGTTGCGCAACGGCAGATTGAAATGAATCGTCAAGTCGTTCAACGACGCGCCCGCAGCGGCAGGGTTTGGGCCGGACAATCCGGTAACCGCGGGATCGATTTCAGAAACATTGCTGATGAGATAATTGATGCCGTGCTTTTCCGGATCGCGGCTCCGCGATTCTCGGGCGAGTACTTTCAACACTTCCTGCAATGGCAGTCCTTCGATCGGCATTTCTTCGAGAACGATGGATTCGAGTTTCGACTGCACTTTGGCCGCCGCTGCGGCGGAACTGGGGGATGGGGCCGGTTGCGTCAATTGACCTTTGAACTGAGGGAAATATCGTGCCAGCATGCGCGGATCCATTTGGTAGAGTCCGCGTTCTGATTTTGGATTGGCATTCGCCGCGGCTCGAGGCGCACCACCCGCCAGGCCAGGCTCGGTAGCGGCCTCGGGCGAGATCTC
>JBFMDG010000168.1:0-11738 GCA_040754135.1 Verrucomicrobiota bacterium | reverse complement strand
GAACGGAGCCGTTGTGCAAATAGGGCGCGGAGGCCCAGGTGCCGTGGAGCGAACGGGCGATGTAACCTTTGGTGGCGCGCCATTCGGGTTTGCCGGGCTCGAGTTTGGCCGCAACCTCCGCCGAGATGTTTTGGTCGCGAACGAGCACGGCTTCGGTATTGGCGGCAAAGACGGCGAGCTGTTCGTGGAAGGGAACACCGGCCAGGGTGAACGCGAAATTGGCGGCGCGAACGGGCGAGGTTCCCACTTCCTCGAGGGAATAAACCTTTTCTGAACTGTGGCATTCGGCGCAACGCGCCTGTTGAAAGTGCGCTTTGCCATTGGCAGCTTTGGCGCGATCGATCGGCCCCAGAATTGTTTCCGGCCATGCGGGCGCTTTGATTTTTCGAGCCACAGTTTCGAGGTGGTGCAAGTTGTAAGGCAGCGCACTGGTTCGGCGCGTCAGCGGATCGTAATCGGCTCCCAGCGCGATGGCCTGAGCGACGTTGCGCTGCATTACGCTCGTGGTATTGCCATCCCAATGGAGCCAGTTGTACTCGCCAAAATTGAACAGGTGCGGCGTGCTCACCGGCGCGTCGAGCTGAATCCCGTCAAAGGAAAAAACCAGATCGCGAATAATGCCGAAGGAATCGCCCCGGCCCGGTCCAAGTTCGACGCCACTGTCGATGGCATGCGCCAGCGTCCCGAGCATTTGCAGGCGCCGATGAATGTATTCCGCCGTTTGAACCACGACCTTCACGATTTCCCTGAGTTTTTGCTCGTGTTGGGCATTGGCTGGAGGCGGGGCAGCACTCAGGATTTTGTCCGGATTCTTATCGGCATTGGTGCTGCCATGGGCCATGGCGTCTGCAACCGCATCATGCGTGCGCTGTTCCTCGGGAGTGAATCCGTCGGCTTCATCCACCGAATGAAGCAGGGCAAACGCTGCCGGTGAGATTTCGAAAAACTCGCCTTCGTTCTCGGCGTCGTGATTGAGCCGGATGACATCGCGCACGAACTTGAATCGCGCGCTGCGGTTCGTGGTCGCCTCGCTGATCGCAGCGCGCAAATCGATGAAAAAATCCTCGAGCGAAAAAAGATTCGGCGCGCCATCGATGCGCAATGTGTTGCCGCGATATTGAATTTCACCGGTATGGCAAGCGGCGCAATTGATGCCGATGAACGGCACTTTGTGCTGGCCGATCTCGCGCAAGTGCGTGGACCAGCCGATGGGGAGCTTATGGGGATCTTCGCTTTCGAGGAGAAAACCATAATCGGCCAGGCTGTACAAAAATGGCTTGCCGGTGCGAGGGCTGTGCAGCGCTTCGAGCACGCTCAGCGGCGCCAGTTCGCTGCCTTCGGGCAGATGATGCCAGATCAAGCGGTCCTCATCGCTCAATCCAGTGTCGAGCCACTGAATGTTTCTCGGCATTGCGACGGTCACATGCTCGCGATCCGAAGTCGAAGTGAACCATCGCCAGAACACAATTCCCGCGAGCACCAGCGCGGCCAGCGCGATGATCAGAATGCGTGCAGTTTTTTTCATAGGGGTCAGAGCGTTTTGAGGAATTCGATCAAATCCCATTTCTCCCCGGCGGACAATGCCGTTCCGTAAGTGTGCCCGGAATTGCCGTTGCCCGGCAATCGTGTGTCGAAAAGGAATCCGGTCCGTTCCGCCACGGTCCCGGCCGAGATAAACCCGACCTTCACCGGATCGTGAACGTCATATCCGCGATGAAAACGGACGGGCCGGTCGGCCGGGGGCTGGAGGAGATCCCAGAGCGTGGGGACGGAGCCATTATGCAAATACGGCGCGCGCATCCAGACGCCGTCGAGCGGGACGTTGATGTAGCCGTTTGAAGTGCGCGTGGAAGGAAATCGGAACGGAGGCGAGTCGATGTCGCGGAGCCGATCAACAAATTGCCGGGACCACATTTTCAGAAAGGCGGGATCGGTGCCGATCTGTTCAGCGGGGGTTACCTCTCCGGTTCTTGCCCCGCCGAACGCATGGCAATCGGCGCAATGTTGCTTGAAGAGGGTTTGGCCGCGCGCGGATTTGGCAGCATCGATCGGGAATGGAAAAGCAGGGGGCGCAAGTTTGTTCAGAAAGGCATGAACGATTTCGAAGCTGTTGGAATCGAATTCGGCAGGCGCTTTGATGACTGGCAATACCGAGAGAAGATTTTCATCACGCAAACGGTTGCCGCTGCCATTCCAATGCATCCACAGACCCTCGCGCCGCGCCTGATTCCAAATCGGCGGAAAATCGGAAGTGCCGATGGTGCCGTCATCGGGCAGTTTGAGCACATTGATTTTAAAGCGATTGAAGGCATCGGTGCGGCCACAGCCGGCCGCGGGGCGCGAGGATTGCCAGGCGAAAGCGGCTTTTTGTGCGCGTATTTTGTCGCGCAGCGCGGGAATCAAGACGCGGTAAAACATCCGTTCCGACCAGGTCAAGCGCGCCAATTTTTCGATACGCGGCAACAAGGTGGCGGTGGTCCAGCGAGGATCATCGGCGCAGGCAAAAACGAAATCGTTGAAGGCATCGAAATCGAGCTGATGCGCGGGCGCCCCGAGGATGAGGCGCGGTGGATCACCTGGCTGTTGCCGCACCGTGCCGCTGTGGCAGAGTGCGCAATTGGGAACGAGTCCCGGAAAGCCGACGGTGACGCTGGCGAAGCCGACCGGATACTCGATGCCCGGTTCCGTGACGAGGCCAAAGGCAGACCATCCGCCGGAGCGCGGGAGTTTATCTGCGAACACTTCCGGTAAAACTTGCCAGAGGTACAGGGGGAATCCTTGCAACTCTCCCATCGTGCCATAACCGAGCGCGCCATATTTAAATTGCGCTTCCGGCGTATCGAAGATGGGGAGTGGCGCGCGGCGAAATAGATTTTGCCAAAGCCAAAAGCCTCCGGACAAACTCAACCCAAGCAGCAGCAGAAGCGCGAGGCGAATCCACCGCCGGATCGGGGCGCTTTTCTCACGAGCGTTCGGTGCGGGTTCCATCATGCCAACGGCGGGGGAACTATGCGGTTGAAATCGCCATCTGCCATCGTGCCGAAAATTGGATTCACCAGCGCGTCCACGGATTGATGCCGTCGCGCCGGCTGACATAAACGTAAACGGCGAGATAAACGACGCCGGTCAGGAGGATGACGGAATTGGCGACATGCACCCACAACACTGGGATGTTCGGTTGAACGGTTTGTTGGGCGAGGAGCGCTTCCTTCCAGCCGCACAGGTTGCCCAGGAGAATGCTCAGCCCGATGTAAAAAGATTGGCCGCGAACACTGTTTCGGCGCAGGAGCATTGCCAGGAGCAGCAGGACGGATAACGCCGTGGTGAAAGTGGCGCAGATCGCACCGTACTGATCCTGAAAAGAAACGTGAAAAGCCCAGATTCCCATCGCGCCTGCGATCATGCCGAAAGCCGCCAGATAACGGAAACTGCGCTTTAAAAGCGGCGAATCGAAATCGTCCGGTCCATATTTCAAACAAGTCCAAAGCACGAGTGCGTCGGGCACGAGATAAGACAAAGCCGCGCCTCGAGCCATCGGTGTAACATCAGCGAAAACGCCGTAGAAAATTTCCCATGGGATGTTGACGCAAAGAGCGGAGAGCGGCATGCCAAAACTGCGATCTTTGAGCCCGCGGCGAAACATCAGCGCATAAGCCAGCATCCAGAATAACACGCCCCCGGCCACAACGAGGACATCACCGAGAGCGGCTGAATGCTGCGTGGCCATAAGCAATCGCCTCAGAACCGGACGGTGATCGAGCCATACACACCCCGCGGGACCGCGGTGATTTGTTGGACGACGGCCACGTCCGGGCTAAACTCGATCCGGCGCGGTTCAACGAGGTTTTGTCCGACAACGGCGAGTTCGACATTCGGTTTCGGGCGCCAGGCGAGCCGCACGTCGAGGTCGAAATAGGGTTTCACTCTCGGACCGCCCGGCACCACGGCGGGGAGTTGATCCACATAGCGCGTCCAGAGATCGAATTCGATCTGCTCTGTCAGGTTCATGGACGACCGGAAAGAAACCTGGTTTTCGGGATCGCGGCCCGGTTGAAGAAACGCATTCACATCGGCATGAAACTGCGCATACCAGGCCGAGAGCCGCCACCATTCCGTGGCCTGCCATTGGCCGCTGACCTCGAAACCGTAAGTGGTGGCTTCGCCTTCGTGAACCGCCGCGATCGGAAGCACAAGATGAAAAGTTTGATCGACTTCGCCAAAGGGAATGCCGGTCTGCCCTGAAACGAGTTCATCATACTGGTTGTAAAATCCAGCCACATCGAACGAGAGCGCGTCGGTGGCTTGAATCCGGTAGCCAAGTTCGTAAGCAATCATCGTTTGCGACTCAGGATCAGCCGCCGGAAAGCCGCGGAAAAACAAGGTGTCCGGCGCGCCATTTCCATCAAAATCATCCGGCACCCCGTCCTGGTTCAGATCAATCGGACTTATGGGCGGCAACCCAAGCGTTCGCACCGAAATATCGGTTGAATTGGGACCGGGCATTTGAATGGCGCGGGACACGGCGCCCCATACCATCTGGCGGTCGGAAATCTTCAGAGAGACGCGTCCGCTCGGCTGGATCTCGAAACCAGTGATGTCGTTGTGTTCGATTTTCGTTCCGAGCGTGAGTTTCAGGCGATCCTGGAGCAAGGCCACTTCATCCTGAATAAACGCGCTGAACAGTTGATGATGCCGCTCCGTGGCCGAGTAGGTCAGCACCGGATTGTTGGGAGTTTTGTTTGGATAATATCGGTAACCCGCTCCGTAAATGATCGTCTGCATCTCGCCGAGCGCGAAGCGATGCTGCACATCCACGTCCAGGATGTCCTGCCGGGATGTCACGCCCAGTTCCTGACGATCGTTGCGATCGTAATAAGCCTGAAACTGCAGCTCCGATTCCGGGCCAAATTCTCTTGTGTAGCGGGTCAGCAGGTTGCCGCCGTAAAACGAAAACGTTTCGTCCGAGAAAGGCAGAAAATTCGGTCCGACATAATTCGGGATGACCATGCGCGTATCGTGACGTTCATGATAGCCATCGCCCTGCACCGTGAAGATGGCGGCGTCGCTGATTTTCCATTCGGACCGGAAGCCGCCCTGAAAAAAGCGAGAACTGTCGTGCCCATCCGGAAACTCGGCGCGATCGCGGTAATTGAAATAAACACGCGCGAATGAGTCGTCGCCAATTTGCGATCCATATCGCGTCGAGAAGAATCCGCGTTCGGTCGTGCCGCCCCCTCCGTTGAGCACCAGTCCCTGGGTGTTTTGCGCGTCTTTGGTGATGATATTAATGACGCCATTGACGGCATTGGCGCCCCACAATGCGCCGCCCGGGCCGCGGATCACTTCGATGCGGTCGATGTCTTCGAGCACGTAATCCTGGATGTTCCAGAACACGCCGTTGAACAAAGGCGAATAAACCGTCCGCCCATCGATCAGCACGAGCAGTTTGTCCGCAAACACGGAACTGAACCCGCGCGGGGAAACGGCCCAGGTGTTGGCGTCCGCTTGCGCGACAGAGACGCCGGGCGCCAGCCGCAAAGCGTCGGGAAACGATCGAGCGCCGCTGCGCCGCAAGTCATCGCCGGAAATCACGAACAATGCCGCCGGCGCTTCGAACCATTTCTCCGGTCGTTTCGAAACGGAAGTCACCTCGACGTTCAGAATGTCTTCGAGCTTGAGCGCCATCAGACGGTCGAGACGATTGGTGGCGCCCATCTCGGCGGCGAGTGTGCGTGGTGCATTCGTGAGGATCAGGGAGGACGCGCCGATGGCCAGCGCGAGGGCGATGGCGCGGAGCCGGTTCAAGGGCGACGCACAGTGCAAAAAGCCCAGGATTGGTTTCGCGGGGGCGACGGAATGTGACAGCCATTGTTTCATACTTCGAATCAAAGAATTCACCAACGCTGCTTTGCCTTGACGAACAGTTGCACGGATCAGGCCGGCCCAAGATCTGGCCCTTTAAATGAAATGCTGACGGAGCCGGGTGCTTGCGATGCCCTAGCGTTTACGATGACGGCCAGCGGTTGGCAAACTTTTTCCTCCCTCGATGCCATTGCAATACCAAAGGGAGATTTCCAAAAACGCTTCGCCCTAAATCATATCCGACGGAGCTTCCGTCATGATGTCGGCGCGGTCGCGCGCAAACGCGCAAATATCCAGATTGTTTTTCGCGTCAAAGGCCGGTTAACTCAGAGGCACACATGAGCACCACACGTTCGATGCCTGGAAGCATCCTGTGATAAGCGATCGCATGCCCTTTTGCTGGCCCTTCATTCCCAAAAGCTGTCTGCGATTCGCGGGGTGGCTTGTCGCACTGCCATTGCTGGCCTTCGCGCAGGAGAAGATTGAGCTGAGCCCCATCGAATTCAAACTGACTTTCCTCGCCAAGATCCCGGCTTACGTCACCTGGCCCGAACCTCGTTCCCAAGTTGTCATTGGCATTCTGGGCAAAGATCCCTTCGATGGGCTCCTCAGTGCGCTCGTGAAGGATAAGAAAATCGACGGGCGCGAAATTCAGGTCAAAGTGTTCGAATCCCCCGAGGCCATTACGGAGTGCGACATCCTTTTTGTGCCGGCCGAGCAGCTCGCCGCCTGGGAGGATTTCAGCAAAAGCCGCGATCCCCGCGGCCTCCTCACGATCAGCGAAAAAAAGGAATTCCTCAGCAAAGGCGGCATCATCAGCTTGTCCGTCGAGGATCGAAAGCTCGACATCAATTTGCAGAACGCCAAAAAGGCTGGACTCGAAATCAACTCGAAACTGGTGCGCATGTCCCGGATTGTTGCCAGGTAACCGGCGCCTCGATATGCCACTCTTCAACGCCATATCGATTCGGCAAAAGCTGCAATGGCTGATCACGCTGACGAGCGGCGCGGCGCTGTTGCTGGCCTGCGCCGCTTTCGTGGTGCTCGGCGCCATGGGGTTCAAACAGGAGGTCCGGCGCGGACTCGAAGTCCTCGCGCGCGTTATGGGCTCATCCGCCTCAGCCTGTCTCGAATTCGAAGACCGCACCACTGCGCAGGAGTTTATGGACGCGCTCCAGCATAGTCCCGAAATCAGCGCCGGGGCGCTCTATCGCTCAAAAAAAATTCTTCTCGATCGCAACGGCATGGTCCTGGATGCCACCGCGCCCCTCTCACAAGTCTGGACAAATGACCTGACGCATCAGGTTTATGCCCGCTACGTGCGCCATGGCGCCGAAGACATCGTGATTCCTGAAAATCCTCCGCCGACCGGATTCAATCCTTCCACCCTCGAGTACGTTCATGAAGTCCGGAATCCCAGCGCGGAACAGGTCGGCATGATTTATCTGCGTTATGACCGCGCGACGGTCAACGCCTTCCTGTGGCGCTGCCTCAAAGCGGTGGGCTGCGTGCTCGTCCTGGCAGTCGGGGTCGCTTTCCTTATCGGCGCCCGATTTCAACTCGTCATCACGCGGCCTGTCCTGGAATTGCTGCGCACCATCAAAAATGTTTCATCGAGGCGTGATTACACCGTGCGGGCACAGCACACGGCCAATGATGAAATCGGCGAACTGGTGCATGGGTTCAACGAAATGCTCACTCAAATCGAGTCCCGCGATCAGGAACTCCAAATCCACCGGCATCATCTCGAAGAGCAGGTCAACCGGCGCACGCGCGAGCTGACCGAAGTCAATCAGGCGCTGGTCTCCGCCAAGGAAGTGGCCGAGGAAGCGCGCCACGCCGCCGACGCGGCCAACAATGCCAAATCGCAGTTTCTCGCCAACATGTCGCACGAGTTGCGCACTCCTTTGAACGCCATCATCGGTTATTCGGAAATGTTGCAGGAGGAAGTGGACGATTTGGGAGTGCCGGCCTTGAAACCCGATCTTCAAAAGATCACCTCGGCCGCACGGCATCAGCTCGGGCTGGTCAACGACATTCTCGATTTGTCCAAGATCGAAGCGGGCAAGATGAATCTTTGCCTCGAGGAATTCGACGTTGCCAATCTGGTTCAAGAGGTTGCCGCCACCATTGAACCGCTGGTGGCGCGTAATTCCAATCAGCTTGTCATCGACTGCCCTCCCGAGATCGGCCGCATGCGCAACGACCAAACAAAATTGCGCCAAACTCTGTTCAATCTGCTGAGCAACGCCTGCAAATTCACGGAACGCGGCACCATCACGCTGAAAGTAAGTCGAGCGTTGAATGCTGAAGGTGATGAACCAACCCGGAGAGAACATTCATCGTGTGACACCCCATCGGCGACGAACCAGCCCAATTGTGATTTTTCAACGGCTCGGCGGGCGGGATTCGATCTTCGGCCCTCGACGCTTCATTTTTCTATCACGGACACGGGCATCGGCATGACTCGGGAACAAATCGGACGTCTCTTCCAGGCGTTTACCCAGGCCGATACCAACACGGCAAAAAAGTACGGCGGCACCGGCCTTGGCCTCGCGCTCTCACGCAAGTTTTGTCAAATGATGGGAGGCGATGTCACCGTCGCCAGTGAACCGGGCAAAGGTTCGACATTCGCTATTGTGCTGCCGGTCGAGCTGGAAGAATCCGGGCGCATCGGCGAAACCTCGAATCCATATCAACGCGCTTCAGACGGGCTCTAAGCCACGCATGCCATTATGAGGCCAGAACCGGCCATGTTTCACCGCGATTCAGAAGCGAGCGCCCACTTTGGCGGCGTTAACGACCCGGATCTCCTGTTCGCGCCGCAAGTGCGCGCGCTCTTTTTTCGAGGCGTTTTAGCGCTCATGCTTTTTTGCGGTGCGCTGCGCGTTGTGGCCGCGGAGAATCAGGTGCTCGAGCTGAATGGCGCCGATAGTTATGTCGAGTTACCCACCGGTATTTTCGATCATTTGCAGCAAGCGACAGTAGAGGCTTGGGTGAAGTGGACGCGCCCGGCATCGACGCGGTTTTTCAGCTATGGCCCGTACAATCGAGATCTTGGCATCGGCCTGACGGGTGAAAACCACAGGGCGCTGCACAGTTTCGTGGTGGATGGAAAAAAGGGGGTGCAATCGATCGAGTGCGCCGAGCTCGTTCGCACTCAGGAATGGGCTCATGTCGCACTCGTTTCCGGCCCCGGCGGAATGAAGCTCTATTGCAATGGATCTCTGGTGGGCTCGAATGCCTACACGGGAAGTTTTGCGGACCGCGGAGCCCGCGGCGAGCCGAATGTGATCGGGAAAATGAACGCCGGCCCTTTGTTCGCGGGGCAGGTGGATGAACTGCGCGTTTGGAGCGTGGAACGGACTGACGACGAAATTCAGCAAAACATGTTTCGCGCGCCGGAAGCGAATGCGGCGGGATTGATCGCACGATGGGATTTTGAAAACCAGGCGCAGGACGCTTCTGGAAATGGCCACCATGGCGCATTACGCGGCGAATGCCGATTCAGCGCGCAACCATTGCCGGCGTCGCTTCAGGAACTTCGGCGGCCCATGATTTTAACCGGAGTTTTGAAGGGCAGAGACTCGCAACCGGTTGCATCCACTTCTGTTTTTCTGGAGCAGAATCAGTTCGTCACTCGTTCGGCAATGACCGATGCCCAGGGCAGATTTCATCTGGGAGGAGTTCTGGAAACTCCCGTGCGCCTGTTCGCCGTCCGGCCGGGGGAGAGCGCCTCAATTAACCTCTTGGAATCACAACCTGGAGTGAGATCTCTGGAACTAATTCTTACCCCGGCCGCTCTGGAATGGGAGAACCTGCGTGTGATCCTGGCAAAAACGCTCACGCAATCGGCCCGTTCAGTGCGACACGAAGCGCTCCGCACGCTGAGGGTTGGCCAGGAAATTTCCGCCGGCGAACTGCCTTTCCTGGCCGCCGCCATGCAAGCGGAAGATGCGGCTATCCGCGCAGGGGCGCAGCAGCTCCTCGAACGTGCGCCGGCGCCCGGTGCTTTGAAGAAAATTTACGAAAAGAAACGCCGCGCTCTGGCCTGGTTGTTTTGCCTGCCGCTAATTCCGATCGCCGTATTTCATCTGCTGCTGTTTTTGTTCTACCCCAAAGGAACGAGCAATTTTTATTTTGCGGCCTACACCGCGGCGGTAGCGGGAATGACCTATTACTCGCTGACGGCTGAGGGGAATCCGGCAACGCTTCCGGCACTGTTTCTCCTCCTGGTGATTACTACGCTGCTCGGGTTGCGCCTGGTCTATTCGCTGTTTTATGAGCGAGTGCCGCGCCTGTTTTGGGCTTTTCTTGTGCCCGGAGTGGTTTCAATGATCGGCATTTTGGTCTCATGGAACCGTTTCGAACTGGTCACGAGCAATTTCGCCGAGGTGCAAAAAATGGGTTGGGCTTTTTATCTACTCATCGCAACATTGCTCGGTGCGTCCGTGGTGGCGATGCTGGGCAGTTTGGAAATCTGCCGAGTCGTCCTTTTCGCGATGGCTCGGCGCAAGCCCGGATCCTGGATCATTGGGATCGGTTTCTTAACCGCGCTTTTACTGCGGGTGGCCGTGCATTTCGGCAGGTTGTTTTTTGGCGGACGCCTCGACCAGTTCCTGGGTGAAACACTCGCGCAATACCTGCCGAATGTCGGCGGCTTGTTTTTCATTGGGTGCGCTTCCATTTATCTCGCTTCGGAGTTTGCCGTAACCAATCGGAATTTGCGCAAGGCCAAGGAAGAAATTGAATTGAAGAACACGCAAGTGGAACAGGCGCGGCAGGCTGCCGAGCAAGCCCGGCAAGCCGCCGATGAGGCCAACCGCGCCAAGAGCTCCTTCCTGGCCAACATGAGCCACGAACTTCGCACGCCGCTCAATGCCATCATTGGTTACAGCGAAATGCTTCGAGAAGAGGCCGAGGATTCCGGCCAGAAGGCCTTCGTGCCCGACCTCGAGAAAATTCAAGGCGCCGGCAAGCATCTGCTCGCCTTGATCAATGATGTGCTCGATTTGTCCAAGATCGAAGCCGGCAAAATGACTTTATTCCTGGAAACGTTCAGCATTGGATCGTTGGCGAGTGAAATTGCCGCCACCATCGAACCGCTCGTCCAAAAGAATGGGAACCGGCTCACGGTGGATTGTCCCGGCGACATTGGTTCGATGCATGCCGATGCCACCAAAGTGCGGCAAACACTTTTCAACCTCTTGAGCAACGCCTGCAAATTCACACGCGAAGGCCAAATCCATTTGGAAATCCGCCGGCACGCCGCAGCCCCGGGCGAGAGTCGAGAGAATTCCGAATGGATTACCGCTCGCGTTTCCGATACAGGAATTGGCATGACCCCGGAGCAAGTCAGCAAATTGTTCCAGGCCTTCGTCCAGGCAGAAAGCTCCGTTGCCAGCCGGTTTGGCGGCACCGGACTCGGACTCGCCATCAGCCGGACTTTTTGCCGCATGATGGGCGGCGATCTCACGGTCGAGAGTTCGCCCGGAAAGGGATCAACCTTTACGGCGCGTTTTCCGGTAACGGTCGAGGTGCAAACCGCCAACGCAACCCACAACCAGGACAAGAGCACCCCGCTCCAATCCACATGAAGCGCCTCCTCTGGAGTTTCGGAATCGGGATCGGGTTTCTGCTCATCGCCGCTACAGTGGTCCTGACGATGCGTTCAGAAAACCCGGTGGCATTGATCGAAGTCGTCGATCCCACCGGACGTCCTGTGGCCGGGGCTTCGATTATTCCGGACGGCCTCAGGCCAAAGCGGGATGGAGGGCATTACTTTTGGAGTGAGAGTCGCGATCCCAAACCTGAACGGGTGACCACGGACGCAAAAGGGATGGCGCGCGTCACCTATCCGTTTTACACGGCTGAGA
>JBFMDG010000167.1:0-11743 GCA_040754135.1 Verrucomicrobiota bacterium | reverse complement strand
GGAATTTGTTTGAGGAACGCCGCGGGAGCGGGGCAGGGGATGATAAGTTCGGGCGAGTTTGGGGCTGTTGTTTGTATTGGATGGTTGACACTCGGATGGAGCAAAACTACTCTGTCCCGCCTGACCAGAAGTGGGGCTGCCCAACGATGAACGTCGGTGCCTCCCCCCGGTCCCAGAGAGGAAGTGAAAGACGATTGACGGAAATTAAACTGAAAAAGGGTGAATCGGTGGAAAAAGCGCTTCGCCGTTTGAAGAAACGAATTGATCGCGAAGGGATTTTGAAAGAAGTCCGGAACCACCGGCATTTCGAAAAGCCGAGCGAAAAACGCCGCCGCAAAATGAAGATGGCCCGTTTCTCAGCCATGCTGAGTGCTCGATACGCTGATTTATAAGATCGGATTTTTGCAGAGCCGGGTGACGTCTCATTTGGAATGGCGCACTCGGCTCTTTTTTTATCATGTATTCGCTTTCCACCTGCTGGAATTCCAACCGCCACACCGATGGCCGCCCCATGCTCGAAGAGATTCGCTCTCTTGGGTTCGAATATGCCGAGCTGAGTCACGGCATCCGCATCAGTTTGCTCCCCGGCGTGATTGAAGCCGTTGAGGCCGGTGTCATTAAAATCTCCACGCTGCATAATTTCTGCCCCTTACCTATGGGGATCAATTACGCCGCGCCGAACATCTTCAAATTCACTTCCTTCGATTCGCGTGAGCGCGAGAATGCGTTCAAGCACACCATGAAAACGCTCGATACGGCGGCGCGGCTCGGCGCCAAACTCGTGGTGCTGCACATGGGGTGCATCGAAATGAAAGATTACACCGATCGTCTGCTCGACATGGTTGAAGCCGGCGAAAAGGAATCGCCGAAATACCAAAAGCTCTGCGCCGAAGTGGAGGAGAAGCGCGAATCAAAAAAAGAAAAGCAGGTGCGGCTCGCTTACGAGATGCTGGCGCGGCTCGTTCCCGAAGCGGAAATGCGCGGCCTCAAGCTCGGCATCGAGAATCGCGAAGCGTTGGAGGAAATTCCGCTCGAAAGCGATTTCCCGTTCATGTTTAAAGAATTTCCAAGTCCGGCCGTTTCCTATTGGCACGACACAGGGCACGCACAGATCAAAGAGAATCTCGGATTTATTTTCCATGCGATGCATCTGGAAACGATGGCCGATCGATTGGCGGGATTTCACATTCACGATGTGCAGTTTCCGGGGCGCGATCATTGTCCCCCCGGGACGGGCATGATTGATTTTGCCGCGCTCAAACCTTTTGTGAAACCAGATCACATCAAGGTTTTTGAATTGAGTCCGGGCGTTCCGGTCGAGGAACTGCAAACGGGCGTGGCTTACCTGAAATCCATCTGGGGCGAGGTGTGAGACGGAGGCGACCACTTTGGAAAACCGTTGTCCGCATTGCGATCTGCCTGCTGTTACTGGGCTGGATTTTCCACGCCATTTTCCTCGCTGAAGGCCGCAAGCTCTGGGAACAAATGGGTCATTCCTGGCCGGCGCTCTCGCGTTTGGATCAATGGCGGCTGGCCTGGACGCAAGGGCCCATCGAGCTGTGGAACACCCTTCGCCTGGTCCAGCCGCTGGCCTTTTTCTACTCGGTCATTTTCATGGGCATGACCATCGTGCTCGGCATGCTGCGTTGGCGCATGGTCCTCGGGGTTCAAGGAATTCACCTTTCATTCGGACGCACGGCGGAAATCACTTTGGTGGCGCACTTTTTCAATTCCTTCCTGCTCGGCACCGCGGGCGGTGACTTGCTCAAAGCGTATTACGCGGCGCGCGAGACGCATCACAAGAAGACCGAAGCCGTGATGACCGTGCTGGTCGATCGCATCATTGGTTTGTTTGTCATGCTGATTTTTGCCTGCCTGATGATGCTGCCGAATTTGGATTTACTGGCGGCGCATCGGCGGCTGGCGGCATTGGCCTGGTTCATTTTATTGCTGGCCTTGGGCGGTGCGGTTTTTGTTGGGCTCTCGTTGTGGGGCGGGGTTTCGCGGTTTTGGCCGCAGGCGCGCGCGTGGCTGAAGCGCTTGCCGCAAGGGGAGATGTTGGAACGCGCGCTCGAAGCGTGCCGGCGTTACGGACGCGAACGCGGTTTCTTTTTCCGGATGGTTGTGATTTCCATGCTGCTGAACGTCATGTGCGTCCTTCAGATTTATATTTTGGCGCGCGGCATGGGGCTGGTGATTTCCCCGCTGGCCTTGTTTGTGATTGTGCCGATCATTGTGTGTGTCTCGGCGCTGCCAATCACCCCGAATGGCTTGGGCGTGCGGGAGAATCTCTATGTGTTGATGCTGGCCGTGCCGGAGATCAATGTCGAACCGACGCGCGCGCTTTCCCTCTCGTTGCTCGCCTTTGCGGGGAGCATGCTCTGGAGCATCTTCGGTGGATTGGTTTACGTGACGCGCAAAGATCGGGATCATCTGGATGAGATTGTTCCTCAAGAACCCGCCGACACCGTGACCGTCGAATCTGACACGAGCAAGAGTTGATGCATGAGTTGGGCGAATGGCGGTCGAGCCGTGGATCCGTTCGCGGTGAATCATGAATTTAAAGACACAAGCATTAGAAATTGTCCGCCGTTTGAAATCGGCTGGGCACCAGGCTTTTTGGGTGGGAGGGTGCGTTCGCGATGTATTGCTCGGCCGCGAACCGAAGGATTACGACATCGCCACTTCGGCGAGACCAGATGAGATCGAGCACCTTTTTTCGCGCACGGTCCCGGTGGGGCGGCAGTTTGGAGTCGTTATTGTCCTCGAACATGAATATCAGTTCCAGGTCGCCACTTTCCGGGCCGAATCGGATTATGCGGACGGACGTCATCCGGGGCGGGTGACTTTTGCGGATGCGCAAGCGGATGCGTTACGCCGTGATTTCACGGTGAACGGTCTGTTTTGCGATCCGGTGGAGGACCAGTTATTCGATTGGGTTGGTGGCAAAGCGGATCTCGACTCGAAAATGATCCGCACGATTGGACCGCCGGAAGAACGATTTGCCGAGGATCATCTGCGGTTGTTGCGGGCGGTTCGTTTCGCCGCGCAGCTCGGTTTTGTGATGGAAGCCACAACGTTGAAGGCCTTGCAGGCGAACGCGGCAAAGATCAGGTCGGTCAGCGCCGAACGGGTGCGGGAAGAGTTGCTCAAGCTTTTTCGACCGCCGCATGCAGCCCGAGGGTTGGATTTACTAAGAGAAAGCCGCTTGCTCGAAATCGTACTGCCAGAAATCGCCGCGACTCTCGATTGCGAGCAATCGCCCGATTATCATCCTGAAGGCAATGTCTTTAATCATGTCCGTTTGATCCTTTCTCACCTGCAATCCGATGCGCCCGATGCGTTGATCTGGTCGGCCTTGTTGCACGATGTGGCCAAGCCGGTGACGGCTTCACGCGATGCGGCATCGGGCCGGATACGGTTTTATGGGCATGAAAAAGTTGGGGCGGAGATGGCGGCGAAGATTTTGCGGCGACTGAGATTTCCACGTAAGCAAATTGAGGAGGTGGTGGCGTGCGTTCGATATCACATGCAGTTCAAAGATGTGAAGCAAATGCGCAAGGCAACTTTGAGGCGGTTGTTATTGCGTCCGACCTTTCCGCTTGAATTGGAGTTGCATCGGCTCGATTGCCTCGGTTCGCATGGGCGATTGGATCATTATCATTATTTGGTGGCGCAGAGGCAGGAGTTGAACGCGCGACCGGCGTTGCGTCCGCCGTTGGTAACCGGGGATGATTTGAAGGGGATGGGGGTGGCTCCGGGACCGGGAATGGGCGCGCTCTTGGAGGAAATCAGAGAGAAGCAATTGCAAGAAGAGCTGAATTCAAAAGCAGAAGCACTGGCATGGGTCAAAGAGCGCCTGGAAGAACACACTCAGATGACTCGCAGAAAGACGGAATAAATCCGGTCCCGCTCACGCCAGCGTTGACTCCTTTGTGCTTTTATTTGGATCGTTGGAAGACGAAGCAGTCCGGCGTTGTTTCCTGAACGAACGCAGGGCCAGCAGCGCGGCAATCAGCACCAGGACCGCGCTAAAGAAAAATGCGGCTCCCGGCAGATGGATGGGAGCAGTTTTCCCGATGAAAAACCCGAACAACGCCGTGGCCAGCGGCGGCCCGATAATTCCGGCAACGCTGGCCAGACTGGTTAAAGAGCCCTGCACCCCGCCTTGTTCGTTGGCCGCAATGCTTCGAGAGATCAGTCCTTGAACCGCAGGTCCGGTGACACCTGACAGTGATCCAATCACGAGAATCGCGTAGATCATCCAGCCTTCCGTGGCGAGTCCATATCCGGCGTAGGTCAAAGCCGCAATCAAAAGGCCCGTTAAAGTTGCCCGCTGTTCGCCGAATCGTTCCACGATCACTCGAGTGAGGCCTCCTTGCACGATTGCGGCCATCAATCCCACGATTGCCAGCGATAGGCCAGTTTGCCCGACCGTCCATGAATAACGATATCCGGTGTAGAGAACCCAGGTCGCAGGTAAAACCTGATGCGCGAGATAGATCAGAAAATAAGTTCCCGCCAGCCCAAAAACCATTGGGTACCGCCGCATCGCCAGCAATGCCCCGATCGGGTTTGATCGCGACCAACTGAAAGCGCGACGGTGCTCAGCAGGCAAGGATTCCGGCAGAACAAACCAGCCATAAAGGCAATTCAAGAGTGTGAGCCCGCTCGCCACCAAAAACGGAACGCGTAATCCCACGTTGCCCAGCAATCCGCCCAGCGCGGGTCCGAGGATGAATCCAATTCCGAAAGCGGCCCCGATCAAACCAAAATTGGCCGCGCGTTTTTCCGGAGGGCTGATGTCTGCAATGTAAGCTGTCGCCGCGGAAAAGTTCGCTCCGGTAATGCCGGCGATGATCCGGCCAACAAAAAACCAGCCGAGATTTGGAGCAAACGCCAGGAGGAGATAATCCAGTCCTGAACCGAAAAGAGATCCCAGAATCACGCGCCGCCGGCCAAATCGATCTGAGAGGCTCCCCAGCAATGGGGCGCACAAAAATTGCATCAGCGAATAGAGCGCTGCCAGTAATCCAACTGTGTGCGATGCAGCCGCCACATCGCCGGCATGAAAGCTTTCCACCAACTTGGGCAAAATGGGAATAATCAGCCCGATCCCGAGGATATCGAGGGCGAGCGTGACAAAAATAAAACCAAGCGCTGGTTTCCGCGGAGTCACAACGGGGCGCCATTAGACCAGTGAGCCCGGGATTTGCAAGGCCACGGTCGCTGAGGACCAAGTTTTATGATGCTGGATGGGCCATGGATTGTTTTTTCGTTTGGTCTTTGCTCGATTCAGGTGAAGATTGGAAACGGAAAACCCGGACAGTTTCGAGAACCGTCCGGGCCCAAACAACCAAACGTTAAGTACCTCCTCTGCGCGGAAAAATAGCAGTGCTCATGCCGCAATTGTGGAGAACAAAGCCGCTGGGCTGTCGCTGAATGGCGCGGGCTTTTCACGGATTGTCCACTGTGGAGACCAGCTACGATGGAGTGCAGCGCATCTCTGGCATTCACTTGCACATTCACAATGGGAATCGGATTTCGCGGAGATGTTGCTCGCCGAACATCCGTGGCGGTACATACAATGCTTGAAAAAGTCAGGGAAAGACGTTTTGTTTAACATCCATTTTGAAATCCGTTTGAACGCGGTTCAGATCAGCAGAATCCGGGAGGCCAGTCGGCGGCGCGCATTGTCGGCACATTGGAATGCGCCACTCTGGAACGATCCCGCAGTCCGCCGCGCGTTTTCGTGCGTGCCAGGATTCGAGGCAAAAACTGGTCCGCGTTTGACATTGGAAAGTTCGCCGATACTATTCGGCAGTTCCAAAGTTAAATCCCTGATTGGAAAAGGCGAATTGTGGCCGCAAAAGACGATTATCTGATAGACACATTGTTAGACATGGGACTGGTGACCAACGAGCAGTTGGACACAATCCGTGCAGAAGCTGATTCCACTGGTGAAGGAGTGGTGGACACTCTGGTTGCGAAACATCTGTTGCGCGCCGGAGATGTCGCCAAAGCCAAAGCCGCCTCATTCGGCGCTGAGTTCGTCACCCTCGGCGAAATGCGCCTGAGCGATGAGGTCCTCTCGGCTGTTCCCCGCCACATTGCCAAACGCTTCAATGTCGTTCCGGTTTATCGGCACGACAGCAGCGTGACCGTGGCCATCGCGGATCCGTCGGACATCGACACCATCGACGCGCTCCAGCATTCGTTGAACATGGAAGTGACCACGGTGGTGGCCAGTCCTGATGAAATCGACTCGGCCATCTCGCGATATTATGGCGGCGCAAAGGACGACCACGTCTCCCAGATGATTCAGGACATCACGGAAGGGGAAGTGGAGATTGGAAAAATCGGAACGGTGGATGTGGATGATGGCGCTAGTGTCGAAGCGGACGCGCCCATCATCAAGTTAGTCAATACCATCATTGTCGAGGCTTTTAAGTCGCGAGCCTCCGACATTCACCTCGAGCCGCTCTCGAAAACATTTCGTGTGCGATACCGGATTGACGGCGTGCTGCACGAGATGAAAAGCCCGCCCAAAAGGCTTCAGGCTTCAATCATCAGCCGCTTGAAAATTCAAGCGAACATGTCGATTGCCGAAAAACGCATCCCGCAAGACGGCCGTATCCAAACTCAGGTCGGCGGAAAAACAATCGACCTGCGCGTTTCCTGCCTGCCAACGACCCACGGTGAAAGCATCGTCATGCGTATTTTGGATAAGGAAGGGTTGCGCCTTGGCTTGCCGGAGCTTGGATTCTTTACAGATGATCAGCAGACCTTCGAACGTCTGATCGGGTTGCCCGACGGCATTTTGCTTGTCACCGGCCCAACGGGTTCGGGTAAAACGACCACCTTGTATTCCTGTCTAAATTTCATCAATCGTCCCGACCGCAAAATCATTACGGTGGAAGATCCGGTTGAATATCAATTGGCCGGCATCAACCAGGTCCAGGTGAATGAAGCGATTGATTTTACATTTGCAGCGGCGTTGCGATCCATTTTGCGTCAGGCCCCGAACGTAATCATGCTGGGTGAAATCCGCGATCTTGAAACCGCCACCATTGCGATCAATGCCTCGTTGACTGGTCATTTGGTTTTCTCGACGCTTCATACAAATGATGCGCCCAGCGCGGTGACCCGTTTGATTGACATCGGAGTGAAGCCGTTCCTTGTGGCCTCGTCCACCCGCGCGTTGATGGCGCAACGCTTGGTGCGCAAGGTCTGCAAACGCTGCGCTGCCGAATATCATCCGACGGACGCGGAATTGCGGGCTTTGAGCATCGATGCCAACGCCTCTGCGGGCGCGACATTCAAGCGCGGCAAAGGATGTCCGGAATGCTCGAAGACCGGTTATCGCGGACGCTTCGGAATTTTTGAGATTTTCGTCATTGATGATGAGGCGCGCAAATTGATTTACGACAAAGTGCCGGCATCGGTCCTGCGCAGCCGCGCTCGAGAAATGGGGATGCGCACGCTTCGCGAGGATGGCGCTCGAAAAGTATTGGCAGGTCTGACCACACCGGAAGAAGTCATCCGTGCGACGGTTGGCGACATTGATTGATGCCCTTGCCGTGAAAACCGAATTCGAAATCTCTTAATCCACTCCAGTTCCCGTATGTCTTATTCCATGTCTGATCTGCTGCAGTTGGTGGTCTCGGAAGGAGCCGCTGACTTGCATCTCCGCGTCGGGGTTCCGCCCGTGATCCGTCTTCATGGCGTCTTGCATCGCGTTGAAGGCCCGCCTCTCAAACCGGACGACACGGAGGAGCTGATGCGCAGCATCACGTCCGAGGATCACATTCAGCAAGTGCGCGAACGCGGCGGCGCCGATTTCGGTTTCGCATTCGGTGAGTTGGCTCGTTTTCGTGTCAGCGTGTTCAAGGAGAAAGGCCACTTTGGCGTGGTGGCCCGGCAAATTCCAAGCAAACTCCTCACCATGGAGCAGATTGGGTTGCCACCGTCCGTGCGAGAATTGCTCTACAAACCGAGAGGCTTGGTGCTGGTGACCGGTCCCACCGGTTCGGGCAAAACGACCACGCTCGCGTCGATGATTAATATCATCAATGAAGAGCGTGACGATGCCCACATCATCACGATCGAAGATCCCATCGAATATTATCACAAACATAAAAAGGCAGTGGTCACGCAGCGGGAAGTCAATGTGGACGTGCCGAATTTTGCCGAAGCACTGCGGCGCGCATTGCGGCAAGATCCGGATGTGATTCTGGTCGGCGAATTGCGCGATTTGGAAACGATGGAAGCGGCCATCACGGCTGCGGAAACGGGTCACTTGGTTTTTGGGACGCTGCACACGACCGGGGCGGCCAAGACGATTGACCGTATTGTGAATGCGTTTCCGACCAACCAACAGGAGCAGATTCGCATTCAGCTCTCAACCGTGTTGCAGGCGGTCATTTCGCAATTGTTGATTCCGCGTTGCGACAAGCCGGGGCGCGTGGCGGTGTTTGAAATCATGATCAACACGCCTTCGATCGCCGCGCTCATCCGTGACAACAAAACTTTCCGCATCAATTCTGACATTCAAACCGGCGCCAAATATGGCATGGTCACGCTCGACAGTTTTCTCCTGGATAAGTATCAGCACGGAATGATTTCCCAGGAGGAAGTGATTACGAAAGCCCAGGATCCGACAACCATTCTGGCGAAACTGCAGGAGATCGAAGCCAGCCGTGCGGCCGCAGCCGTGAGTTAAGCTTTATGTCCGATGTACAAAATCCTTTATTGAGCCTCATTCAGGAGCGGGCTTTGATTGACGACCTGCAATTGGAGGAGGTTGTCCAGGAGCAAAATCGCACCGGGAAACCCATCGGCCAGATTTTGAATGATTTCGGGCTCGTGGACACCTACACGCAACTGCAAATCATGGCGGAGTACCTCGGAACAGAGGTCGTTGAAATCCGTGAAACCGAAATTTCGCCCGATGTGATCAAGACGATTCCTGCGGCCACGGCCCGCATGGTGCAATGTCTCCCGGTCGAAAGTTTTGGCTCCACAGTGCGGGTCGCGTTCATGGATCCTTTAAATCCCGCGGCCATCGACGACTTGAGCTTTCAAATCGGCAAAGAGGTTCAAGTAGTTGTGGCAGACCCCGCCCAGATCGAACGCGCTATTAATAAATTGTATCCGGAGGAAACGGAAAGCTTTGGTGACATCCTCAAGGAACTCGGCGCCGATGTGAATATTGCCAAGGAGGTGGCGGAAGTCGCCACCGGCTATAACATTGGCGATCTCGCCGATCTGGCGAATGAAGCGCCTATCATCAAATTCGTCAATCTCGTGCTTTATCAGGCCGTTCAGGATCGAGCCAGCGACATTCATTTTGAACCGTTCGAAGATGAGTTCAAAATTCGGTACCGCGTGGACGGCGCGTTGTACGAGATGGCCCCTCCGCCCAAGCATCTCGCATTGCCGGTGACTTCGCGTCTTAAAGTCATGGCGAACCTGGACATTGCCGAGCGCCGCCTGCCGCAAGACGGTCGCATCGCCATTAACCTCGCCGGGCGGCAAATCGATTTGCGTATTTCGACCTTGCCGACCCAATTCGGGGAATCGGTAGTGCTTCGCGTGCTGGACCGCTCAGCCGTCAATCTTGAAATCGAGTCATTGGGTTTCCCGAAATTTGTTCTGGATTACATGGGCGAGGCCATTCTTCAACCGAATGGCATTATCATCGTCACCGGGCCCACCGGTTCTGGAAAAACGACCACGCTTTATTCCTGCCTGCGGCGGATCAATACCATCGATTCCAAATTGCTCACCGCGGAGGACCCGGTCGAATTCGATATCGAAGGGATCATGCAGGTGGCGATCAACGAAGCAGTTGGCATGACCTTCAGCAAGGCGCTTCGTTCCTTTCTTCGTCAGGACCCGGACATCATCATGGTGGGTGAAATGCGCGATCTCGAAACCTCACAAATCGCCATTCAAGCCTCGCTCACCGGTCACTTGGTTTTGACCACCTTGCACACCAACGACGCTCCCGGAGCTGTGACTCGCTTGATCGATATGGGCGTCGAGCCGTTCTTGATTTCCTCGACGTTGATGGCGGTATTGGCGCAACGGCTGGTCCGGACGATTTGCAAGAAGTGCCGGACGCCGTTTGAACCGACGGAAAATCAGCTGGCTTTGTTGAACCTTTCGCCGCATGACATTGGCGATAAAGTGTTTTATTACGGCAGAGGTTGCGCGGGCTGCAACGATACGGGCTACAAAGGTCGCAAAGGCATTTATGAGCTTCTGATGGTCAATGATGCGTTGCGGGCATTGATCAACGAACGCGCTCCGACGGTGGTGCTTCGACAAAAAGCGGTGGAGTTGGGCATGGTCACGCTGCGTGAAGATGGGTTGCGCGGCATTTTCGACGGCGACACCACGATCGAAGAAGTCTTGAAATACACATAACGACTCACTTAAAAGGTCTCCTATGCCTAAATTCAATTACGTTGCCATGGATTCCCGTGGCAAGGAAACCAAAGGCACGCTTGAGGTCGCCAGTCAGAATGAAGCCATCGGCCGGTTGAAAGAGATGGGTTTCTTCCCGACCAAGGTGGTCGAAGCGGAGAAGGTCAAGGAAAAGGCTGACAAAAAGGGAGCTCCCGCCAAAGCCGGCGCCAAAAAAGGCGGGATGAACCTGAACATCCGAATTCCCGGTCTTGGCGGAAAAGTGAAACCCAAGGTCCTGACCGCGTTTACCCGCCAAATTGCGACGCTGGTCGATGCCGGATTGCCGTTACTGCGGGGATTGAGGGTGCTCGAAAAGCAGGAAAAAAACCCAACTCTAAAACGGATCATTGGCGAATTGGCGACTTCGATTGAAGGTGGCAGCACTTTTTCGGAAGGCTTGGCGCAACACCCAAAGGTTTTCAATCGCCTTTATGTCAACATGGTCAAAGCGGGCGAACTTGGCGGCGTGCTCGAAGTCGTCTTGAACCGGTTGGCCGAGTTCATGGAAAAAGCTCAGAAGATCAAAGGCAAGGTCATCGCGGCCATGTTCTATCCGGTCGCAGTCATGGTCGTTGCCGTGGTGATTCTTGCGGTGCTGATGATCTTCGTCGTTCCCAAGTTCAAAACGATTTTCGCGGACATGCTCGAAGGTCAATCGATGCCGGCGTTCACGAATTTTGTTTTGGCCATCAGTGAAATCATCGCGCAGCACGCGCTCGTCTCCCTCGGGTGCATCATTGCTTTCGTGATTGCTTTCAGGCTCATCCTGCGGACCAAACTCGGCCGGCGCCTTTGGGATAAGCTCAAACTGAATTTCCCAGTGTTGGGCCCGGTGATCAGCAAGGTGGCCATTTCTCGTTTTACTCGAACGCTTGGCACCCTGGTCAGCAGCGGCGTGCCCATTCTCCAAGCCCTGACCATTGTGCGCGAAACCTCGGGCAATGTCATCGTCAGCGAGGCGGTCGCCGCCGTCCACGAAAGCGTCAAGGAAGGCGAAACGATCACGGCGCCTTTGGAAGCTTCCAACGTTTTTCCTCCCATGGTTATCAGCATGGTGGATGTCGGGGAGCAAACCGGCGCGTTGCCTGAAATGTTGATGAAGATCGCGGATAATTACGATGATGAGGTCGATAATGCAGTCGCGGCGATGACATCACTCCTGGAGCCGATTATGATCGTCTTTCTCGCGGTGATCGTTGGCAGTATCGTGATCGCGCTCTTTCTGCCGTTGATCACGCTGATCGATCAACTCGGTCAAGAAGGTGGCGGT
>JBFMDG010000166.1:0-11760 GCA_040754135.1 Verrucomicrobiota bacterium | reverse complement strand
ATCATATCGGGCCCGCCAAAGATCCAAAGGCTGCAGATGCCGGCAAAAAGGACGGCGAGGATTCTTTCCTGCGAACTGAGCGGTCCCATGCGGCCCAGTTCGGCACGCGCAAACTCGGCCGCCTCCGGCGTGTGCGAAATCTCCGGTCGATGCAACCGATAAACGAGCCGCGGGATAAGAAAGAGCGACAAAATCGCGGGCACGGACGCGAACCAAAGCCAGGAACCGTAACTTAAGACAAATGGAGATCCCGCCGTTTGCTCGGTAATTTGAGCGGCTTGACGCGCCGCCAGAGGGTTGCTGGCTTGTCCGGTGAAAAACAAAGCGCAGGCAACCACGTCAGCTTGATACAGCGCGAGCATGAGAAAACTTCCAAGCAATCCCGCGGTCGGTCCTGGTTGCGATTTGTAAAGCTCGGCCAGGCTCCGCGTGATCGGCAGCATGACACCGCCCACTCGCGCGGCGTTGGAAGGGATCATGCCAGCGAGGACGGTATCGGAAGCGATCAAGGCGTAGCTTAAGCCGAGTGTGTTATGCCCCAGGCGCCGAATGAACAACAGCGCGATGCGGCGCGCCAGTCCAGTCTTGATGAACGCGCGTGAAAGGAAGTAAGCGGCTAGAACGAGCCACACACTGGGATCCACATATCCGCCCAGCGCCTGCGTCAAATCGAGCGCTCCGACCAGCACCGTCGCCAAAACGGCGAGCAGCACGGCTGCGCCGCCGGCAATGGGTTGGAGCATGAGCGCAAGCACGCAGGGGAGGAAAACGGCCAGCAATCGCCAGCCATTGGGGCTGACGCTTTGCCCTGGTTTCCATATCCAGATGAAGAGTCCCAATCCAACAATCAACGTCCAGGACAACCAGGGAGGAAGCCACGGGCGCTGCTCGACTGCGGCGGGCGCAGCGGAAACCGGAGTTGGATCATCGGGGGCCTTTGCCATGAATGCAGTTGCGTTTTGAGCTACCGGCAAACCGTCCAGCACCGCGCATTCTTCGCGTCAGAAACCGCCTCTGGCGCAGGTGAAAACCAAAAAAACTCGATGGCTCCGCGAATACTTGATTGACGGCCGGTTTGCCTGTCGAGGAGTGGCTCCGCTCGCCAGGTCACTTCACTGCGGCAACCTCATGCCGATTTTCAATCGGCTTTTTTGCGTGAGACGCAGTTTTACTCGTACCAGGGACCAGCGGCGTTCATTCGGAATTGTCGAACGCACGCGCACAATGCACCGGCTCATCCCCCGGCTTTGAATTCGAACGTTCGAAAGCTTAATTCAACCGCTTGATCCGCACATTGCGAAACGCCACCGGATCGCTGTGACCGGCGAAACCGAAGTAACCCGACTTGCGATCTTTGCCTGGATGCGGCGTGTTCGACATGTATTCGGTGATTTTGCTCAGGTCCGTGTCGAGAATGGTGCCGCCGTTGAGTTCGACTTTGATGGTGGAGCCTTTGACGGTGACCTGTTGAAAGTTCCACTCGCCGGCGGGCCGGAGATATTCGCGATGGGCCGCTGCCATGCCGTACGCGGAGCCATGGTATTGGCGGGGATCGAGGTTTTTGTATTTTTCAGAATCGTTGTCGAGCACCTGGAGTTCGCACATGCCGACATAAGCGGTATCGCCGGAACCGGGATATCGAATGGCCAGGCCGTTGTTGCCTCCGGGCGGCAGCTTGAATTCGAGGCGCACCGTGAAATCGGCGTACTCTTCTTTCGTGTAAATCGTGCCGCCTTTGTGTGGCTTGCAGACAATGGCGCCCCCTTGGATCTCATAATTCTCGAGCGGCCCGCTCCACCCTTCGAAATCGCGCCCGTTAAACACCGACTTGAAGCCGTCCTCGCTATTGCTCGACAGAATTTTGTTGGCTTCCTCGGCAGGTATCTGACGAAGGAAAATGTTGCGCCAGCGAATTTCGCCGCCATGCGTTTGCAATTGGATCGGACCCTTCTGTGGAACCGGGAGCTTGCGATCGTAATAATTTTCCAACACCGCGTGATCCACCACGAGTTTGTCGTTCAGCCAGATGCTCACGTAAGCGCCCACCATCCGAATGCGGAATTTATTCCATTCGCCGAACGGCTTATCCGCGAGCACGAGCGGATCTTTGCCGCGAGCCCCGGGACTGTTATTCCACAAGCCACCGCTGCCTTTGTCAGCGCCGATCTTGAATTTTGCCTCCTCGGTATAATCCCAAATTTGCACCTGCGGCACGCCGCGCAGATAAATTCCCGAGTCGGCTTTCGGCACGGTCTTGTATTCGACGAACAATTCGAAATCGCCGTAATCCTTTTCGGTGGTGGCGTAAGCGCCAAACCCATCGTTGACCAGCTCGCCGTTCTCGACGTACCAATGCGGTTTGCCGGTTTTATCATTTTTGGCCAGCATCGAGGCGGTCCATTTGGCGATTTGCTCGGAGCGCTTGTCCTCGGGCATGGCGAGCAGCTTGCGGTGATCGAACGTGTCGCCGCCGCGCCATCCGGTCAGATCCTTGCCATTGAACAACGCAGTGAAACCGGGAGGCGGTTGCGGCACAATTTGGCCGGGGGACTGCCAGGAGAAAGCAGCCATGGAAACGAGCAGAAGCGCCGCAGGCAGGTGAGCACGGAGCGCGGAAGAGTTCGCGAATCGGTATTTCATAAAGACGATCCCCTGTTGCTACCCGTTTCGGAAGCGAGGGTCAAGCAGGAGGGTTGGAATGCGATCGATCCGGCGGCATCGAAGTCGTTTCTCGCAAAAAAGGAGCTACCGCGAGAGCGCTCAGCAAATTGGCGCGCACCAGCTCGAGGTGAATGTAAACACTGCGCGCCATCGCTTCGTGGCAGGCCATGATCTGCGCATATCCTGAAATCAATCTTTCTTCATCTGATCGTGTCACATAGTGACCATCGACCGGTCACGCCAAAGTTAAAGCGCAGATCGTGCGGCAATTTTGGCAATGGCTCACCGTTTTTTGCGATGGGTCAGGCAAATTCGATTGAGTAAACGCAATGCCGGATCACCCAGGCCCAATTGCATCGTGGGCCAAAGTCCTTCGCGCACTCCAGCACGCAAGCAGATCGAGGCTGCGATTCGGTTCGCGCTGCAGTTAAAAAAACGGATTGTTCTCCTTCTCGATTTGCACTGTGGTGACAGGGCCGTGACCAGGGCAAATGAGCGTCTCTGGCGGCAGGGAAAAGATTTGCTCGCGAATTTTTTGTTTGGCGAGCGCGAGTTGGTCCTTGGCGCCTCCCATGGAACCGGCGAACACGGCATCGCCGACGATAGCGATGCTGGGCGCATCTTCGGGCCAATTGCCGACAATGTAAGTGACGCCGTCCTCGGCGTGGCCGGGTGTATCACGGTTGCTGACTCTCAAGCTGCCGAGGTGAATGAAATCGGTCGGGCGATTTCGTTGATCGACCGGGGCGCTTTTTGCATTGGAATGCAATTTAACTTTGGGAAATCTCTGGCGGATGGGCCCGAGCGCCTCGATGTGATCATGATGCGTGTGGGTAATGAACAGGTGTTTTAACTGCAATTGATTCTGCTCGATCAGCTCGAAGACTGGACCGGCGTCGAAGCCGGTGTCGAACAAAGCCGCTTCGAGCGTGACTTCATCCCAGAGGAGGAAGCAATTCACCGAATAACTGGGGCCTAAAGTGGTGATCTGGCGCAATTCACGCCATTGCCCCAGGTCGATGGCAGGCGGTTGCCAGCCTTGCGCAAGCCGTTCCAGCTTTCTTGGATCAACCCCGATCACTTTGGCCAGCCCGTCAAAATTCGGGCGCCGCGGGCACTGGCCGCTTTCCTCGAAGGCGAGCAATTCCGGTTCAGCGAGACCTGCGGCTTGGGCGGCCGCGGCCGGTGTCGCCCCTGCCGATTGCCGCGCCTTGCGAATCACATCACCAACATGATCCTCGAGATTCATGCGCAAAAATTACCGGGTGCTCACAAACACGGCAACAAGCTTCGCAAACTCCCCCCAAGCCCAGGCCAGCTCTTGCCGTTGGAAATGTGAAAATGCCAAAAGAGATCAATCCGCGTCGAGGGGCGGAAACAAAAAGACCAATGCGCGCCACACACGGAGACGCCAGTAAAATTCGTTGTGCTGGCTGGTTTGGGCTTCCTTCCATTTGTCCGGGCGCAAACCGGCTTTTTCCAGTTCGGGTTCCGAGAGGGGCTTTTCGTCCACGTAATGAACCAGGTTCACTCCATCCTTCCACCCGATGCGGCGGAATTCACCGGCAACCGCGGCCGTGTGTTTGCGGCCATCGTCGCCGCCACTGAAATCGACCACGCCACTGTCGAGATACACGCGGAACGATTTCGGCGAGCCGAGATGCTGCTGAAGCACATTGAGCAAAAAATAGCGGCGTTCAACCTGGAATGCTCCCGATAAACTGGCGGCGAGACCGAAAATTTCCGGATGTTCCCACGCCTGCACCACGCTGCAAATTCCGCCCATGGACGAACCCAAAACGCCGGTATGTTCAGGCCCGGACAACGTCCGATACTCGCGATCGATGCGCGGCTTTAGTTCATGCACGAGAAAATGGGTGTAATTCTCGAAGCGCCGATTGTCCCCGGGAGCGGAGGTCGGCCGCTTTAATTCAGCCAATTCGTCCGGCGAATAAGGATAGGCGGGGCCGCGGTAATCGAGATAGCGTTCGCGGCTGCAATCGATGGCCACCAGGATGATCTCGCGCATTTTCCTGGCGGCGGTCAGTTCATCTACGGTTTTGTCCAATTGCCAGTTGCCCCAGCCGAAGGCCACGTGATCTCCCACGGAAGAGAACGCGTTCTGACCGTCGTGCACGTAAAGCACCGGATAACGTCGCGCCGGTTCGGCCTCGTAGGTGGGGGGCAGATAAATGCGCACGAATCGATTCGTGCCGCTGAATCGCGACGGCATCGGGCCTTCGAAAACGATTTTGCCATGGCTGATCGGAACGAGCATGCTCATGAGCAGAACAAGTAAATAGCGTTCCATAATGTCGTTTCCATTCGCGATGACGAGTGCCGTGATCGCCGAATCCTAATTCGAAGGTCGTTTCCTCGGCAAGTCACGGATCAGTCAAGGGCAGACGGCGCGCAACCGACGCAGTGAACGCGCGTTAGCATCCAACCCGAGGCGGCGAACGAACTGTTCCGGTGCGCCCACCATTTTATGAATCAGATGCTCTCCTCAAAATCCGAATCCGATTGCGGTGACCTCTTACGCGCTCCGTTTCTCGATTTGTTATTGGGACGGCGATCCCGTCGATTTGGCCTCGGCATGGAAATTCCCGCTGGCCCGCTGGCTTATCGCAGCCGGTTTGAACCGGTGCCCCTGACCGAAGCCGAAGAAGCCGCGCTTACTTTTGCCGCCTGCGGGATCACGGGATATGCCCTGGCTGATTTGGCTTTTGAACGAGGCCAGGGCGGAAACATCATGGCTGGATTGATCGGACGCACCATGGCCAGCGGCGACGGTATTCAAACCGTCTCACTCGTGGTCACGAATGACACCGGCACCTGGCTGATCAAGCGGCCGCATGATTTTTCATCGGAAAACATCTCCACTCTCATTGAACTTGGGCGTCGTGGAGCATTGAGCGAGGTCTATCGCCGCAGCCGGGTTCAGATCAAAGAAGGCCGCGCCGCGCCGCCCTCTGAACCGCTGTTCAATCTCGATGTGAACCGTTGGTCCGCGCAGGCGCCGGGCACCACTTATTTTCTTCCGGTGAATGAGCTGACCTGGATGTACATCAACGGGCTGCTCGAGATTTTTAGTGAAACAACGGGCGCGTTCATTGTTGATGAGCGGTGCCATTACCGGCCGGCCGGCCTGGCACGGTTTGCCCGTTCACGTGGCGGTCATCTCGAGGACGATCCGCATCGCGGTCGAGTGGCGACCGTTCGCCTGGTCGAACAACTCGTCACCGAATTCGTGACGGTTGAGCAAGGGATGATGCTGCAGAACCTTGGATTGGCCGCGCAGGCATTGGGGCTGGGCGGGTTTCCGAATTTTGCCAATCACGAATTCGGTTGGTGTCACGCGCTCGGGTTCCGCATGCACCAAATGCCGGTCAGCCGTTATCTCGGCGTGGGACCGCTCGTTCGCCTGGGCATGAAGCTGATGAACCGCGATCCGCTTGTGCCGTATCCCATCGGCCTCGAGGTGAATGGCGAGGTTTTGCTGAAACCGTTTTGCCCGCCGTACTACCCGTCCATGCGCGAAGCCGTCCTCGCAGTGGTGGATCGAAAATTTGGCGCGCAGGGTGTCTTTCGCCAAAGCGACAGCAACAGCGCCTGGCAAAACGCCAAATCGATTGGCGAAAGAATTCCTGGCATCAGTGAACAGGCCATCGACGCCACGATTGCCTATGGCGAGTATCTTTGGAATCGATACGGCCGGTTTCCGGTTTATCTGCCGCCCTTCCGCACCGTCCTCGGATTTCAGGCCTGTCACCTGGATGTGGAATTCTACGAAAAATTTTATCGGGCTGAAGCTGTTGAAGAAAGTCAACGCCAGGACTTCGCAAAAGTTCCAAAAAGCCCCCGCTCGTCAGCGATGCGTTAAGCGCAAGCCAGCAACCGAACCTGGTGTCGGCGGTTTGCCTTGATGCGCTGGTAGAAAGCCCAAATCTTTGGGACAGGATTTCGCGCGACCGATATCTTGTCCATGCATTTCAACCTGTTGACTCAAGTCCGCGATCCTGCCCATTCGTTGAGTCCTGGAGCCAAAAAATCCTGCCTGGAACGAAAGATCGTTACTTTGGATTCCGTATTCCTTTGGAAACGTTGGAAACGCTCACCATCGTTGCCGGCGCTTCCAGAAAGGTCCATAGATGAATGCTAAACTTATCCTCCTCGCGTTTGTCCTGACACAGGGCACTCTCCAGTCGGAGCCTCACGCCCCCAGTCTCTCAAGCCGGGAATCCTTGAGTTTAACCCTACGGCGCAGCAATTCCGAACTCTCCAGTCTCGCACACGGCCAGGGAAGGTACATCGCCGTCGGGCAGACCGGCCTGATCCTCAGTTCGCCCGATGGACGCAACTGGATTCACGAAGATTCCGGTACGACAGCTTCATTGCGCAGTGTCGTTTTCGGTCAGCGATTGTTCGTCGCTGTCGGAAATCTGGGAACAATTCTGACGTCACCGAACGGACAGCGGTGGACGTTGCGAGGTTCGAAAGATTATCCCTGCCTGGCCAGTGTCGTGCACGCTAAAGGCCTCTTCGTGGCGGTGGGAGAAAACGGCGGGATTTTCACTTCGCCCGACGGGGTCAAATGGTCCAGGCGCGAGAGCGGCACTTCTGCCCGGCTGCGCAGCGTCGGATTTGGAGCAAAACGGTTCATCGCTGTGGGCACCGGGGGGGGTCATCCTCAATTCGAAAGATGGGGTGCGCTGGAATCGACGCTACTCGGGAACCACACGGGACTTGAAAAACGTGTGCTTTGAGAACGGTCAATTTGTAGTCGCCGGGTGCAAAGGATTTCGCTTAAGCTCTGCCGACGGTGAGTTGTGGAGCGAGAGCAGCGTGGATCCTGGAATCAGCGGATCGGCTGCCGCGCCCCGGAACCTGACCCGACCGTGAGCCCCAATCGAACCACGTGGTCCACCTGCGGTGACGTCCTGCTGGAAAACGCCCCGCGCGCTCCTTGCCCCAAATGCTTCCTGCTGGGCGGCGTGAAGCAGGAAACGAAAGCTCGAGAACTCGTCTTTCCGCTTTGCTTACGCCTGTTGCCGCTCTTTGGGCCGCTTTTCATCACGAATCTATTGGCAGCAGACTGGCCCATGTTTGGCCGCGATCAGACGCGCAACGCCGTTAGTCCGGAGAAGAATCCGTCCACCTTTTGGAAATTGGAAGTTGACCGGGCAGGGCGGCCGTTGCCTAAGGCGGGACAGAACATCAAATGGATTGCGCAACTCGGGCATTTGAGTTTCAGCTCCCCCGCGATTGCCAATGGCTATGTCTGGATCGGCACTAATAACGAACATCCGCGCGATCCCACAGTGCAGGGAGAAGCAGCAGTCCTGATGTGCTTCCGCGAGAGTGATGGCGAATTTGTCTGGCAGTACGTAGCCCCACGTAAATCAGGCGTGCGCTACGACTGGCAGTACGCCGGCGTGAAATGCACTCCCCTGACTCAAGACGAGCGACTTTGGTTCACCACACCCGGTGCCGATGTCATTTGCCTTGATATCGGCCCGCTGCTGCGCGGCGAAGGCAAACCGGTCGAACATTGGAAATTCGATCTCATGCAGAATCTCGGTGTCTTTCCGCATCCGTCGCCGATGGGCTGGGCTGGCGCCTGTTCCGTGGCCCTGTACAAAGAATGGATTTACGTCAACACGGGCCATGGTGTCGACTGGAATCATGTCACCGTGACCAACCCCAAAGCTCCGAGCCTGGTTTGCCTCCAGAAGGAGAGCGGGCAGGTCGTCTGGACCGACAATTCGCCCGGCACAAATATTCTGCACGAGCAATGGTCCAGCCCCCTGACCCTTGAATTGGACGGCAAAGGCCGCGTGATCGTCGGTGGTGGCGACGGCAAACTGCGAGCCTTCGATTCGGCCACGGGTTCGGTGCTTTGGAGCTTTGATTGTAATCCAGCCGAATACCGTTCCAAAAAATATCCGGCGGCGGAAGGGCCAAGCGAAATTCTGGCGGCGCCTGTTTTCCATAATGGGCGTGTCTATGTGGCCATCGGCCAGGACCCGGAACACGGGGAAGGCATGGGTAACCTCGTGTGTGTCGATGCGCGGACCGGTCGCGCGCTTTGGCAGAATCGCGATATCCAGCGATCACTTTCGACCGTGGTTGCGGTCGAGGACCGGGTTTATGCCGCGGATTTCAGCGGGTTTGTTTATGGCCTGGACGCGGTTGATGGCCGGACGTTGTGGCGCTTCGATGCGGCGACCTATATTTGGGCCGGCTTGCTCTATGTCGATGGCAGGCTCTATCTCGGTGACGAGGATGGGGATGCCATGATCTTCAAGGTAGGGGGATGGGAGGAGTTGGTGCGGAAAACAGACCGGCCTGTGTTTATTAAGTCCGCGAATAATGGCAAGCGGCGCTATTATTTCACGAATGCGACGCAAGTTCGACCACGCGAACTGAGCGCTGAAGAAGCCGCCCAGTTGCTCTGGGAAACGAGCGTGCCTGGCCCGATTTATGGCGAGCAGGTTTACGCCAATGGTGTGCTCTATATAAATATGCTGACGCACTTGATTGCGGTGGTCCCGTCAGGAGCGACCGTTTCCGACGCGCCAGAGGTCAAACGAAAAGTTGCCGACGCGATTTTTGTGCCCACCGTTCAGGATGTGGTTGAAGCCATGTTAAGCTTCGCCGCGGTTAAAGCTTCCGATCGACTCTTGGATCTTGGCTCTGGCGACGGCCGCATCCTCATCACAGCGGTCAAAAAATATCAATGCAAGGCCATCGGCTACGAAATCGATCCACGGCAGGTGCAACGTTCCCGAGAAGCAATCCGCCAGAGTCAACTCGAACATCTGGCCCGGATTGAAGAGCGTGATTTATTCACCGCTGACCTGAGCGAGGCCGATGTGGTGGCGCTATATCTTCCCGGTCCGCTGCTGGAAAAATTACTTCCGCAGTTTCGCCAACTTAAACCCGGCGCACGCATTGTCTCTCATGAATTCGTCATCCCCGGAATCGTTCCTGATCGCACCATACGGGTGATCTCGAGCATCGACGGAGCCGAACATGCCATTCACCTCTGGACCGCGCCGCTCGAAAAATGAAATCCGAAGATCGAGCCTTGAAACCATGAACTGCTTTCTCCATTTTTTTCTTTTTGTTGCTCCCTTTCGCCTTGGTTTGCTTTTTCTCTTCCGTCGGCCAATCCGAATGTTTCGTCTGCTGATCCACCTGCCGTTGCTCGCACTCCATGTGGCCGCGGCGGACTGGCCGTTGTTTGGTCGTGACTCGACGCGCGATCCGGTCAGTCCGCCAGTCGTGGCGAACGGCCTGGTTTGGATCGGGACGAGCAACGATAAACAGGCTTCCATTCTTGCCCTCTTCAAACAGAAGCCCCTCCTGGCCAGGAATTTTATGTGCCAGTGGATCGCTTCCTCGCCCATTTTCGCCAATGGAGTTTTAAATCTCGCCGCTGCCGATACGCTCTACACCACCGGCTCGCACGCTTCGGCTGATTGGCCACAATGGCGCGGGGCCGATCGCTCCAACGTATCCAAAGCAACCGGCCTGCTCACCGCGTGGCCGACCAATGGCCCGCCATTGCTTTGGAAAGTGATGGGGATGGGAACAGGCATCGCCTCCGTCTCCGTGGCTGACGAGCGTGTCTATACCACTGGCTTTCGCGAGGGCACGGAATGGGTCTATGCGCTCGACGCGGGGACCGGCCAGATCCTGTGGATCTCGCCTATTGGCCCGGCCGTAGACGAAAGCCCGCTCATGCGCTGGCTCAGTCAACGCACCCCCACCGTGGACGCGGACCGGGTTTATGTGTTTTCGGCGAGCGGCAACCTGATCTGCCTGAACCGAGCCGATGGCAGCAGAGTGTGGCAAAAAAGTTATCCCGATGAGTTTCTGGCACCGCGAAGGATGTGGGGGTATTGCGATTTTCCAATGGTGGATGGGGAACGTCTGATAGGCTGCCCGGGAGCACCCGGCGCCACCGTCGTTGCCTTCAACAAACGGACGGGGGAAGTGGTTTGGAAAAGCGATTTGTCACGGGAGGATGGCGCCAGCTATGCCGCTATCGTGCGCAGTGACGCTGGTGGAATCCGACAGTACGTGGCGTTTCTTTCCAAAGGGCTGGCCGGCCTCGCCGCCGAGGATGGCCGTGTGCTTTGGCGTTACCATGGGACCGCTGCCCGGCAGGCGAATTCGTATACGCCCATTGTGTCGGGTGATCTGGTCTTCTCGGCCAACGGTTACGGCGGCGGAATGGCTTCGATCGAATTGCTACCGCAGGAGAGCGGTTTCAAAGTCAAAGAACGTTACTATCGGTCTTTTGCTTTTAATCCTTTTCAGGACAGCACCGCCCGGGTGGGGGACCACGTCTATGGTTTCCAGGCACCTGGAAAACCGGTTTGCATCGAAATGCTCACCGGCAACCTGGCCTGGGGGCCGATCGAGAATGCAGCAAAAGATCGGGCAGCGTTGACTTGCGCAGAAGGGCATCTCTACATTCGCCGCGCCAGCGGTGCCATGATTCTCGCCGAAGCCACACCCGTTGCCTACAAGGAAAATGGTTCGTTCCAAATTCCGGATCGTGAGGAAGCGGCCGGTGTCACCGCCCCGGTCGTGGCAGGCCGGCGTCTTTACCTGCGCGATAACACGCAATTGCTTTGCTACGACATTGCCGCCGATGCTTTTGAGAAACCGCGGCGTGAACCGAATCTCGTTCAGGTTGGTCTCCCGGTTAATCGCGTCAAGGCGCAAAGCGCCAGCACCCCCGGGATTGGACGGGATCGAGCACCCGATGCCATTTATGTCCCGACGCCCGACGACATCGTGGAAAAAATGCTGCAATTGGCCAAAGTTAAAAAGGAGGAGGTTGTTTACGACCTGGGCAGCGGCGATGGGCGCATTGTCCTTGCCGCCGCGCGTCAGTACGGTTGCAAAGCCGTCGGGTATGAAATAGATCCGCGTTTGGTCAAGGAGGCGAGGGAGCATGCAGCGATTCCGCACGATGGGGTTTAAAACTATTGTTTCGGACTTGAAGGCTATTTTTTTAGCGGTGCCGAGCCGATCAGAGCGCGACACCGCCACTTCAAGACGACACTTTCCCCGCATGGAATT
>JBFMDG010000165.1:0-11791 GCA_040754135.1 Verrucomicrobiota bacterium | reverse complement strand
ATTAGCGCCAAGGTCGGACGATATTTCGGTGAGTGCGCAGTAAACGCCAAGGGCGCTTGCAACGTTGTTACAACGGTCGAACGCTTCGCGAATTAAGCGCAGCGCGGCTTTTTCCTGCCAGCACCAGGCGGCCACGGTGGTTGGGCTGCCGCGGGGGGTCATGATTCACCCCCGTCATACTGCGTTGCCAATCGAAGAACTTCCTCAACCAAAGGCTTTTCGCGGTTTAATGTGGCTTGCCACTTATCCCAGTCGATTAGCTTTTCGATTTCGTCGCGTACCCACTGTTGCAACTCCTGTGGACCTACGGCATCCAGCTCAACGGATCGGTCGTCTTCGAAACCCCGAGAACGTAAATCACTGGCCTTTGTTGGACGTGTCGGCAGGTCCCATTTTTTGATGTGCTCTGGTAGAAGCCCCACGCGAATGAATGAAACGTTTTCAGCGCCATGAATAAGATAATGTTCCTCCAGGCTTTCGCTTATGCCCACGCCGGAAGGATCGTAGTCGCCCCACTGCAGAACGAATACTTGCTTGCCTTCATGGATCCTCTCTATGGCGTCTAGTGCCGCCACTCGCGAAAATGACAAGCTGGAATAGCCCTTACCGGGAAACAACTTAACGCGTAAGTCCTCCGTAACCGCCGAAAACATTCCGGCCAAACCCTCCTTTTCCACCCAAACCTGAACGTAGTTCTGCTGGTCGTCCCAAGGATCAAGTTTCATCGAAGCCGCAGCCACAGACAATAACTGGCCCACGCCTTCAAATGTTGGCGCGCAAAGGCATTCTCGCGAAACGTCAATAATCCAATCCCACGGAACGCGTCCAGAAAGCCGAAGTTCTTTAAGCAATCGCTGAACTGTGTTGTATCCCTCCTCAGTTTTGGGAACCAAGCCGCGGCTTTCAGCCTTGTAAAACAGACCACGCACCCCAATCGGACCAAACTCCCACGCAAGTTTTTCAACGTGATTGGCCAACTCCTGAATGGCTGATTTCGTCCGCCGTGTGCGCTTGCCATTGACTGCGACGCTATTCACAGCCACCTCTCGTTTCGCGGCGGGTATGGTGGTGGTTTTCCAGCTTCGGCGTCGCTGCAATGGCGACGCCGTTTTTCTTGCGCCGGTGAGCGCGCAATGCTGACGCCCGCATCCGCTCGCGTGCCTCTGGCTTGTGCATCCACCTGGCAACAAGGCCGAGTTCATTGCGCAGCCGGACCGACAAAGCCGACAAGGCTTGCCGCGTAACCTTCAGTTCCTCCGCCAAGTCCGACAAATCGAAGCCAGCCACCTCGGGCGCGCCGAAAAGTTTGCCAATGACGACGGCGCGCGAACCGATGCCGACGCGCGTCCGGTTGCGTCCGAGGATTAAGGACAAAAGCGGGCGCGCCACCTCCGCCATTGCCCCGAACGCTTCCTCGTCGGAAATGTCAGCTTGCGCCGGGCCGTCCTGCCAACCGAGCCTTTCGTCGATTTCGTCCGGCATGGGCGGCAACGAAATGATTTCAACCGCGCAACCTTTGCCGTAGGCCACGCAATCCGAGTCGTGCAGGTCGCTCATTGCGCCAAAAGCCGTTGAATTTCACTTACTGGAATGAGTTTGTGGCGGAGCACCGATGAAGCGCGGAGCTTGCCCCGATTGATCAGGCGATAAACGCTGATTGGTTTGATGCCGAGAGCCTCGGCTGTCTCGTTAACAGAAAAAGCCAGCCGGGGAAGTTTGGCTGGCTCTGTTTGGTTTTGAATTGGCACTACGTTTTGCATAGTGCCCTCTCAATTACGCCTAAATTCTCTTTCTTGGAAAAGTCGTTCGGAAAATCTACTTCCTGATTCGTTTTGGTCCGGGTGACGATGGCGTCAGTTTCACTCCGCACTCGTCACAAATTTGCCTCAAGTATGGGTCCTCGATGTCATCCATCATGGACTGCACATAATCCCGGACCTTTTCACTCCCGCCAAATCGTCGGATAATCTCTGCGCGCAATTGTCCAATGCTGGGAAAGAAGTCTTGTTTATTGGTCGTGTAGTCGAAGCAAATATTGGACACCATCATGTGAACCGTGCCCCTCCCCTTCTTAGCATGATGATGCTGTTCTATTGTGTCCGCTAAGTCGCGGAAGAATTTTGGATTGCCGGATCGGATCGCGCGACCCAGCTGGGTCAGTAGCGCGTCTGCCAGTTTCTCGACTGCAAAAGGATCGGCTTGATCTTTGGCGCTTTTGGCCAGGCCTGTAAGAAATTTCATTCCGGGATGATCTGCCCCTTCGAATACATGTGACCAAAGCTGCACGTAATTGCAGATGGCTTGCTGAGTTTTCCATTTTGGGCCGTATGAAATGAGATAACTCCGCAAAGGTGGGTGTTCTTTGGCGATCAATTTTGCGGTTCCTTTGGCCATCATTGGCTTTTTCATATCACCCCTTGCTTTGGAAGGTTCACGATGTTCCCGACTGGCGCCGGCGCGAAGCTGACACGCTTGGCCATCTCGGTCGAGTGATGGTCTCGCAAATGGCCATAGACGCGCATGGCCAGCGCCCCGCCGTCCTTGTGCCCAAGCCATCGGCTGATCGTCGGAATGTCCACGCCGCTTTCAATGCAACGTGTGGCGAACAGGTGACGCAAATCGTGATGCGTGATGCGGCGCATACCCACGGCCGTTGCGGCGCGGTCCATCGCCTTCTGGCATTCGCGGACCTGCATGATTGGCGCGGTGTCCGGTTCATCAGGCCTTTCGGATCGGAGCCGTTCCAAAAGTTGGCACATCTCCGCAATCATTGGCACTTCTCGGATTTGCTGATCTGTGCCTTTGGTCCCCGTCTCCGGATTGCCACGCACCAGGATGGCGCCACGATCGAACCGGCAGTCCGCCCAGCGGATGTACGCCGCCTCATCTTTCCGGAAACCACCGTAGGCGAGAAATCGAACCAGGTTTGCACACGGCTTGGAGAAACCGCTGCCGGAGTTTTCAATCTCGGTGACGAATTCCAAAAACTTTTCTGGCGTCGGCAGCTCGAGTTTTTTGGGGCGTTCAGGCGCGCGCAGAAGCCCCATGGCTGCGTTGCTGTAAACCGCCCCCTTTTCGACAGCGACGTCAAAGCACTTTCTCAGAAAGCCCACGAGGTGGTTGTGGGCCGTCGCGCTCCGCTCCTTCAAAAATGTGTTGCTCCATGCCTCCAAGTCAGCAGGGGACACTTTGCTGATGGGCGTGCTTTCAATACCCGGCCAGGTTTTCACAAGCGCTTTGAGTGCGTCCTCGTAGTAGGCCACTGATCGCGGCTTGAGCATCACCTTGTCTTTGCGTGTGCGTGACACGATCGGGCGGAAACCGTTTTCCCGGAGAATGCCAAAGGCATCGCCAAAGGTAAATTTGGATACCTCAGCGCCAGCGGACCGTTCGGCCTTCTGGCGTTCCTCCTTTTCGAAGTCGGCCAATTTCAGCTTGGCGACGGTGATCGATTTGGTGTTCAGGCTCCTGACCCGGAGCTTGCCTTTGATCCGCACGCGGGCATAATATTTTCCCGATGGAACGTAGCGGACGAGATTTGCGAACTGTGTTTTCTGCCAAAGAGATTCTCTCTTTGACTCAGGTATGCTGTCTTTCACACCAGCAGTATCAAAAACCAGTATCAAATAGTCAAGCCGCTACTTCCATTGCCAACGTAACTCGTTGGCTATAAAGCTTGCGCTCGTAGCTCAGTTGGATAGAGCAACTGCCTTCTAAGCAGTGGGTCGCGCGTTCGAATCGCGCCGAGCGCACCATGAGTTACTACCAATTCCCCTCTTTACCAGCCTCGAGCTCGCCTTCAAAGTTTGCCAAAACCGGTGATTTCAGGCACTGATTCAATCCATGTTGCGACTGGAAGATTTGGCCGAACTGACGGAGAAACATCCTCAGGCACTGACGGCTTTGGTCAAGCCGTTTGCAATTGGCCACCGACAATTTCATTGGGGGAGCATGCCAGGGATCATGGGCGTGATCAATCTTTCTCCGGATTCCTGGTACCGCGAGAGCGTCTGCCTATCAATCGATCGCGCCGTCCAACGAGGACGCGCCCTGCATGCCCAAGGAGCGGACCTTATCGACCTCGGAGCTGAATCGACATTGGCCCACGCGGCACGAGTCGATTCGAAGGGGCAACAGGACAAACTCATTCCTATTATTGAAAGTCTCCGTTCAGAAAGAATCCTCGTTTCAATTGAAACATACGATTTCGAAGTGGCGCAGGCTTGTCTCAAAAGTGGCGCCAACGTGTTGAATCTGACGGGAACGGCAAACAACGAGTCGATGTTTCGCCTGGTGGCAGATCATGACGCGGCGGTGATCCTTTGTTATGTGCAGGGAAAGAACGTTCGTGAGGTTTCGGATTTTGATTTTGGGAAAGATCCGATTGAGGCAATGCGGGAGTATTTCTCAAGAGAAATTGAGCAGGCAGGCCATCTCGGAGTAAAAAGCATCGTGCTCGATCCGGGGCTGGGATTTTATTATCGCAACCTCCAGGACAGCGCCCTCCGAGTGCGATACCAAATGCAAACGTTCCTGAACACATTTCGGCTTCGCGACCTTGGCTATCCGGTATGTCATGCCTTACCCCACGCGTTTGAATTCTTTGGCGAGGAAGTCCGAGTCGCCGAGCCTTTCTTCGCTGTGCTCGCCGCTCTGGGAAAAACGGATTTGTTCCGCACCCACGAAGTTGCGCGAACCAAAGCGGTCCTCGATACGCTCGCCATTTACGAGGAGCCCGGCAAAAAACCGGTATCAAGTCAGCGCGTTTAAACGAGGACGCCCCCATGAATTGATGGCGAATGGGACTTCATTCGGCAGTGTACGTAACTTCGAGAGATCAAGTGATGCATTCGAAAATCGTTTCCGTTGTGGGACCCGGTCAATGCGACCCAAAAACAGCCTCTCAAGCTGAAATGGTCGGCCGGTTGCTCGCTACGAATGGGATTACCGTGGTGTGCGGCGGATTGGGCGGCGTCATGGAAGCCCTCTGCCGAGGGGCCAAAATGATGGGTGGAACCACCATTGGAATTCTTCCTGGAACCGACGCATCCGCAGCGAATGCTTACGTGGATATTCCAATCCCCACCGGGATGGGAGAGGGTCGCAATATTTTGGTCGTGCGGGCTGGAAAGACACTGATCGCGGTCGCTGGCGAGTATGGCACGCTTTCCGAGATTGGGTTCGCATTAAAGTTAGGTTTGCCAGTGATTGGACTTGGGACATGGCAGTTATTGCGGGGCGGCACGATTGACCGTGGAATTCGGACCGCAAAATCTCCCTCAGAGGCGGTTCAGTTTTGCCTCGAAATCCTGAATGAGACACGGTGAAGCGGCGTGCCCGTAAGAATTCAGTGCGGCTGCACCGTCATCCGCAAACGTTTCGCGCGTCTTGAACTGGTTGAACTTTGTTTGACTCGTTTGACTCGAATGGTCCTGAAACAGGACTTGACCCAAGCCACCTTCCTGATTAGCTTGGCCGCCGAATGCAAAAACTGATTCGACAAGTTGCCATCCTGGTCGTCGTCGTAGCCGGCGGCGCCGTTGGTACTTGTCGAGTGTAAAGAAACGATTTCGACAAAAACCCACGGCTGGAAAGCAGTCGTGGGTTTTTCATTCGCCCCGACCGCAGCCGAAACCAAAATCCTATGAGCAAAACAAGTGAATTAGAACAAACCAGCGCAGCCAGTTCGACGAGGGGCGAAGTCGGCCCGCCCATGCTCGGCAGCGAAATACTTATTCGTGCGCTCGAGCGCGAAGGAGTCGAGGCCATTTTCGCCTATCCTGGCGGGGCGAGCATGGAGCTGCACCAGGCCCTGACCAAGTCGAAGATTCGAACCATTTTGCCGCGTCACGAGCAAGGCGGAGCGTTCGCCGCCGAGGGATACGCGCGCGCCACCGGCAAGGCCGGAGTTTGTATGGCGACAAGCGGGCCTGGCGCCACCAATTTGGTCACTGGGATTGCCGATGCCTTCATGGATTCCATTCCGTTGATTGCGATCACAGGCCAGGTGCCTCAGCATATGATTGGCAAGGGCGCTTTCCAGGAAACGGATATTTTCGGGCTGACGCTTCCAATCGTGAAGCACAGTTATCTGGTCACGGATGTGAACGACATTCCACGCATTGTGAAGGAAGCGTTTCATATCGCTCAAACTGGCCGGCCCGGCCCGGTGGTGATCGACATTCCTAAAAACGTGCAACAAGCCCGCACACAGCCCGTTTTCCCCAAAGAGGTTAATATTCGTGGGTACTCGGCCGAGAAACGCGCAGATGACCTCGCCCTGAATGAAATCATTGGATTAATTGAAAAATCCGAACGTCCCGTTCTATATGTCGGTGGAGGAGTCATCAGTGGAAATGCCAGTGATGAATTGCGGAAATTTGCCGAAGCCACGCAAATTCCGGTCACCACAACAATCATGGGTTGCGGTGCATTTCCCGAGGCACACCCCCTCTCCTTGCGCTGGCTTGGGATGCATGGAACCGCCTACGCCAATTGGGCGGTGAGCGGCGAGTTTAAAAAGGAACGCGCCGGCGAAAAAGAAGTCGTCACAAGAATTGCCTCAGGCGCCGATCTGTTGCTCGCGTTTGGCGTTCGCTTCGATGATCGGGTCACTGGAAAAGTGGAAAAGTTTTGCGAGACCGGCACCATCGTGCACATCGACGTCGATCCGTCGGAAATCAATAAAAACAAACCGGCCAATTTGCCAATCGTGAGCGACATCAAATATGCGTTGCGTCGCTTGAACGAATTGATTCAGCGCCGCCCAATCCAAAAGCGATTCTCGAAGTGGCACGAACAAATTGCCGCGTGGAAAGCCAAAGCGCCTTTGCGCTATCGGGTGACGGAAGAGGTGCTGAAATCTCAGCACATGAAAGATCATCTGGAAGGGCTTTCGAGCGAAGTCATCCTTCCGCAAATGGCGATTGAGATGCTTCACGAATTGACAAGGGGCGAAGCCATCTTGACCACCGGCGTGGGCCAGCATCAAATGTGGGCCGGCCAGTATTACAGGTTCAATTTCCCTCGACAGTTTCTTACCAGCGCCGGCTTGGGAGCAATGGGATACGGTTACCCGGCGGCGCTTGGCGCTAAGGTGGCCTTTCCCGACAAACAGGTGGTCGACATTGATGGGGATGGATCGTTTTTGATGAACGTTCAGGAGCTCGCGACCGCGCATATTGAAAAAATTGCCGCAAAAGCTCTCATCTTGAACAATCAACACCTCGGCATGGTGGTGCAGTGGGAGGATCGGTTTTATGCGGGAAATCGCGGACACACTTACCTCGGAGATCCTGAAAACAGAAAGCAGATTTATCCGGATTACGTCGCGATTGCGAAGAGCTTTAACGTGCCTGCTGAACGGGTGATGTACAAGAAAGACCTTCGTGCCGCGATGCAACGCATGCTCGATTCCGATCAACCTTATTTGCTCGACGTCATTGTCCCTTACACGGAGCACGTGCTTCCATTCATCCCTGCTGGAAAGACGGTCGCCGAAATGATCTACGAGTAAAAGGCCATCACCAGGTCAAATCCCAAGACTCGCGGGTTAAAAGCTTAACCCGCAGCTTTGGGTGATCTTCATCGCCAGTTGGAGGTTGTGGCAGCATGGTGGCTCACAAACGCTTGTCCGCGTAAAGTCATTTGCTAAGGTGAGCGCCATGTTGCGATCCGTATCAATAGTCGCGGTATTTTCCATCGCTATCGCGAGCTATGCCGCTCATTTGAATTTCGATTTCAGCAAAGCGCCGCTGGATCAAACGCCCCCAGGATTTCGCGCGCTATTGGCTGGAACTGGCAAACCTGGCGAATGGAAGATTCTCCTCGACGAGGCAACCCGCGATGCCTCAAGCAACCAACCACAGAACATCCAGCGTCCTGTTCTTGCCCAACTCTCCCAGGATCCGACTGATGAACGATTCCCAATGCTGCTTTACGATGAGGAATCTTTTGGGGATTTTACTTTGAAGACAAAGTTCAAGCTGGTCTCCGGAGCCGTGGAACAGATGGCAGGGATCGCGTTTCGAGTTCAGGACGAAAACAACTACTATTACGTCCGGGCGAGCGCGCTTGGGAACACGTTTCGTTTTTTCAAAATCGTGAACGGACAGCGCAGCGCCCCGATCGGTCCTGAAATCCAGATTGCACGGAATGTCTGGCACGAACTCATTCTTGAATGCGAAGGGAACCAAATCCGTTGCCTGCTGAACGGGAAGGAAGTTCTGCCGACGCTCCGCGATAATTCGTTCGCTGCCGGCAAACTCGGATTTTGGACGAAATCGGATTCCGTAGCCTACTTCGCCGATACCAAAATCGACTACACTCCTCGTGAGATTCTGGCAAAGGTGTTGGTCCGTGAAGCCATGCAAAAATATCCACGATTGATCGGCCTCAGGATTTCTGCCGGCGCCCAGCGGGCGACCGGACCTAAAGTGGTGGCGAGTGCCGATGACAGTGAAATCGGAATGGCAGCTGAAAACACAGAAATCAGCGTCATGAAGGAAGGTTCCATTTACACGGGCAAGGGGCAGCAAACGTACACCGTGACATTGCCGCTTCGTGATCGAAACGGTGAGAGCGTTGCTGCGGTCCGCGTGATCTTGAAATCATTTCCCGGGCAAACGGAACCGAATGCCATCGCTCGAGCGTTGCCCATCGCCAAGGGAATGGAAGCGCGCATTCGATCCGCGGACGATCTATTGCAGTGAATCGCTCGCCCCGCCCGAGCCATCGCACACGCAGGAGCAAAGTTGCGAACCGGTTATTTTCGCGAGGCTCAACCTCGCAATTATGCAACTGCAATTCTGAAAAGTCGCTCGGCGAAACTTCGATTTTCCGAGCATTCTTTTCCCCGGCGAGCTTTTTGCTATGACGTCCCGCCATGAAATCAGGAGTATTTTTCGAACGGGACGGCATCTTAAATCAGGCTCGCGATGACAAGAAGGGCCAACTCAGCCCACTCACGCTGGAAGAATTTCACCTTAACCCTGAAGCCGTCGAACTCTTACGCCAACTCAAATCGGCTGGTTTTATTCTGATTGCCACGACCAATCAGCCAGGCCTCTCGCGTGGATATCAATCGCGACGAGATCTGGACCTGATGCACGCGATCATGATGAAGCATCTGCCACTCGATGACATTCTCGTTTGTCCCCATGACGAGACCGATCGTTGCCCCTGCCGCAAGCCAAAGCCGGGATTGCTCTTCGAGGCTGCGTTCAAGTGGCACCTCGACCTGGATCGCTGCTTCGTGATTAGCAATAAATGGCAGGACGCTCAAGCTGCCCATATCGCGGGCTGCACTTCGTTGCTGATCAAATCGCCGTGGACCGGGTCGGGGCACCACGATTTCATTTTGAACGATTTGCCCGCTGCTGTGGCGAAAGTTCTAAATCTCGCCTCGCCTGCGTCAGTTCTGCTTGCCCGCACCTGACCGTCAAAACTTGATTCCGATCAGGGATCGGATTTGAAGGTCGTTTTTCGAGACGTCTGCTGGCAGGGCCGTATCGTAAATATCAATGACGTTGAGCGTGAACGTTACGTTGTCCTTTAGTAAAAAGCTCAGGTTGCCTTCACCGCGAATGCGGTAATTTCCGAAATCTTCCACCTGCGGAAAGAATTCGATTTTCTCATCGAATTTGATTTTGCGGCTGATTTGCCAGGTAAAATCTTCCGCAAATCGCATGGCATACCGCTCCTTCGAGGTATCATTGGAAAATATTTGCCGCTGGTAATTGCCTCCCAATTCCGTCTTCAACACGAAATTCGTCAGCACAAGAACTTTGTAACCGATGCCAGGCCCAAGATCGTACCTTAAGTCGATCTTTTGAATTTCGTTGTACCCTGCCCCCGCGGCGTTGTAGACATGAAACCGCTTGTTCTTGCCGATGTCATACTCCACTTTCCAGCTCCCATCCATCTGATTGTCGGAAAGGACCCCTTCGGTGGTTCCATAAGTGGCATTGTAATCGACCACGTTGCGCATTTGCCCGTTCGCGCCAAATGGCACGCTCGAGTGTGTGGCTTTGATCCGGCCGGTAAAGGTCTGCCGCTCTTTCGTACTGAATGCGAGGTTAGCTCCAATCTGAACATCTCCCCGCCAGGCTTGTAAGAATTTCAGAAATGACGATGGCTGATCTTCCGCCTTATCCGCAGGCTTGGCTTCTGCCTTTGGCTTTTTCGCCACTGGCGGAGGCGGCGGCGCAGTTTTTGCCGGCGCGGGTGGAACTGGCGCCGGACTGCCTGTCGTGGCAGCGGGCGGGTTGGCGGTGATCGCAGGAGTGTTTGTAGTTGGGGAGGGTTGCGCCAAAACTGGAGCCGCTACTTTCGGAGCTACTTTTTCGCGACGTTCAATTTGGTTAAGCGGTACCGACAGTTTGCCGACAAGGGCGTTGGTTACCGTCAATTCGCTGGCATTTTCCTGCACGATCGTGCCGGTTATGCGGTCGCCATTTTTTAGATGCAGAATGAATTCGTCACCTCCAACAATGGAAGTTCCAGTCAGCAAAATGGCCAACGCGCAGGCGGCCGCCCGGTGAAGAGATTGTTTATTGGCCAGGCGCATCAATCGACGATTTCGCAGCAGCAGGGGGTGGCAAATCGGCGGAGGTGATGCGCCGGGCGCCGCCAACGACTCGGATTCTCCCTTCGGCCTGCGGGCGCAATGCGGGACGTGTCCCTGCAATCTCATGAGTTTGCCTGACCAGTATTTCGCCGTTCGGCGAGACCACATGGTAACTGAAGGACCGGGCTCCCGACTGGAACAGGAGATGCAGATTGCTTTCTTTATCCAATTGGGGTTCCGGGCGGGCGTAGTTTACCATCTGCCCCACCGGAAACACCCCGTAAATGGTATTCTCCGAGGCATCTGAGACCCGCACATATAACCGCAGTTTTTGGAGATGAATCGCTTGGATGAGCGCATATTTTCGGATTTCCGGGGGAGCATTTGTATTCGCCGTTCCAGGCACACCAAAATTCAGATCCCAAAGTTTTGAACCTGTGATCACATCGAACTCGACTGGTTTGCTGGAAACGGGCCCGAAACCAGGAACATCAATCGTCGCAGAAAGCGTGTAGTGATCGGGCCGGGCCAGTTCAAAATGCGGCATCAGATCAACTCTTTTGGTTCCGGTGGTTGCATTTTCGAGATCGAATTCCCCTTTCACTGGTGGTGCTGAAATCCGGGATACCACTCCGTGCTTGCGTTCAATGTGAAAGCTTAACCAATCGTCCGCGCCACCGAGGCGAAGCGTGCGTCCAGAAAAGTTTGTGATCTTGGCCTTCACGACAAGCGACTCGTTTTGGAGGTACTGCGCCTGATCGAGGGCGAGTTCGAGCGTGACCTGGCCGAGCGCCGAATTTGCCGCGCAACAGATCACCCCAATTACTCCAATCGTTCGGAAAAATTTCATCCGTTCAGTTTAGGCTGGTTCGACTTGCAGGCAAGCGACAAATCCTTTGCAGCACTTCACTCGCAGTTCATCGATCTCGACATGTCGCAATTCATCGACAAGCTGAACTTTTCGCGATGATTCCAACCTGACAGGCGACTCGTCCTGAATTGCGACCGGCCATTTTGCAACGGCTGAATCGACGGAATCAACTTGTGAACTATTCAAGCGCGTCAGGAACGGCTTCCATCTATTGGTGGTCCAACTCCTGAAGCAGCCTTTCAGCGATCATAGCGGGTCGTAATGCATGCATGCATTCCATTGGCCGTTCAAAATGACAGGTTGCACGCAAACAGGGCGCACAAGGAAGATCTGTTTTTAAAACGCGGCCGATT
>JBFMDG010000164.1:0-11806 GCA_040754135.1 Verrucomicrobiota bacterium | reverse complement strand
ACTCGATCTCGGCAAAGGCGCCGATACCGTCACCATCGAAGATCTCAAAGGCTCCATCATCACCGGAATCCATCTGAACCTCGGCCGCCGCGACCTCGCCAGCAACGAATCGCTCTCGACGCCATCGGTGAATAACGCCGCCGACGGCGCCGATGACACCGTGCTCATCAAAGGCACATCATCGTCCACCTACAATGACAGCATCATTCTCGACGTCTTCCAATTGCCGGCCGCGAACAGCCCGACGGGCGATCCGGCTTCGGAACAATTCGTTGGCAGTGGCGAGTATTGGAGCCGCTATCGCCGGGTCGGCCTTTATCAAGTCACCATCAGCAATTCGGATCGCAACAACCTCGATGACCTGACCGTGGAAACGTTCCAGGGCGCCGACAACATCAACGCCTCGGCTTACCTGGTGAACAAGCTCGCGCTCACCCTCCGTTCGGGCGCCGGCAACGATATCCTCATTGGTTCGCCGTTCGCCGACGTGCTCGACTCGGGCACCGGCAGCGACACGGTTACGGGCGGGCCGGGCGTCGATGAATTCTTCGATGCCAGCGGCGCTTCCGACACCGACGCGCTGGTGGAATTGCTCAATCGCGACATGTCGCTGTTCAACAATTATTTCGTGAGCGGAAAGATTCTGGCCGACGACGGAGGCACGTTGTTCAAGAGCGATCGCATCGTCGAACAAACCACCGCGCCCGCCAACGCCGCTTTCCCTGCGCCGATTGTCAATCCGTTGATCCATCGCGCGGATGTGTATCGCAGTTCCGACGCCGAAATCGAACGGTTGCTGACCAGCGGAGGCGTGCCCATTTTCGAACGCGCTTCGCTCCAGGGCGGAACGGCCAACAACGTCCTCGTGCTGGGCGATCGCGATAACACCATCTACATCGGCTCGACCACCTACACGACTCAGCAATGGACCGGCGTGGTTTCGCTCGACAACGGCCCGAATGGCGGTCCGGGCGCCGCGGACGGTGACGGGTTGAATGAATATTACATTTTGAATCTGACCGGAACTTCCAGCGCCAACGTGAGTATCGTCGATTCCGGCCAGGCCAGCGGCTTCGATGAATTGGTCATCTACACGACCAATGGCGCCGACAAAGTAAACCTGAACGCCTATCGCAACGCCGGCGTGATCACCGGCTCGATCGTGGTCGGCAATATGTTCGGCGCCGGCCAGGTGCAAAAGGTCAATGCCACCGGCCAGCCGCTCTTCTACGAAATCAACAGCAGCGGACAGCGCGTCCAACGCACCGATTCCAGCGGACGCCTGCTCTACGACATGACCAATCCCGAAGTGCCGGTGCCACTCTACAAAGAAACAACCACCAACACCGGCGCCGCCCATCGCGTCATGGTCAGCGCCCCGAATCCGGATCGCGACGACATCACCTTCCGCGAAATCGATCGCGTCCAGTTGCACACGCTCGGCGGTGACGACGGCGTCGAAAGCAATGACACCGGCGCGGGCACGGCGGTCTATCTTGGTTCGGGCAACGACACCATCGTCATCGGCTTCGTTCCGCAGATCAACGACGCGGGGAATACGAATGTGGAATATCCTTTCGGGCTGCCGATTGCCGACACCAACAACATGACCAATGGCAACTCGCACGTCATGTCGGTTTACGGCGAGGAGGGCAACGACGAGTTCGAGGTCAATCACAACAAGGCCGAGCAGTTCCTGAACGGCGGCAATGGCGACGATACTTTCGTCATCAATACCTTCCTCACTTTGAAAGAAAATCCGGGCCGGCCGGAAGACGTGACCAATCTCGCGACGCTCTTTGGCGGCGATGGCGCGAACCGTTATTCGTATCTGCAAAACGCGCCCGTAACCATCGCGGGCGGCCCCGGCAACGACACCATCGTCATCAATGGCACCGCGATCGGCGACGTGTTTGTCGTGACGGATAAATTTGCGGTGGGCGCGGGCCGGATTGTTTACTTCACGGAGGTCGAGCGCATCGAGGTGAACGGGGCGTCGGGCGGGGACGAGATTTACGTGATGAGTTCGGATCCCAATCTGACGGTGGTGATTCGCGGCGGGTCAGGCAACGACAAGATTCACCTGGGCGGAGAACATCCGATTACGATTTTCGATCCGCCGGCGTTTATTTATCAACCGCCGTCCTATCAGGTGCAGGATCCGCCGGTGCAGGTGTGGGAGAATTTCCAATGGGATTTCAGTCAGTTCTGGATTTCCTATCAGTGGAACTGGTACTTCAACGGCTTCAGCGATGCCGGAGCGCGCGCCGCCATCACCAATTACATCAATGCTCTCGTCAATCTGATGCGCATTTTCCTGCCGCATCTCGAATTGACCACCGACATCAACACCATCGTCAACAACACGCAAATCACCGATGTGGAATACGGGTTTGGCGACTGGTGGATTTTCGATCCGGAAATTTACATCCGCATCGATCTCCCGGCATTCGACCTCCGCTATCGCAAGACCGTCATTCCCGAATTGCGCACGGTCACTCCCGATCCGATCGAAATCGATCCGCCGCCCTTCGCCTTCAAGCTGCCCGGCAAATTCAACGTTTCCGATCTCCGCGGCAAAGTCATCGTCGATGGCGGCGACGCTTTCGAAAGCACCGGCGACGAACTCTTCGTCCACAACAGCCAGGGCGCTGCCACCAGCGGCAATTTGACCTCGACCAGTCTGTCCGGATTGGGTCTCGGCCAGCCGGTCGATATCGAACACTTCGAAAAAGTCACCATCCTGCTCGGCGATGGCAATGACACCTTCACCATCGATGGCGCGCCCGGCGGCAATCTCACCGTCTCCACCGGCGGCGGCAACGACACCATCAATATTAAAGCCATCACCGGTCCGACCGATATTTTGGCCGGCGCGGGTGACGACACCTTCAACGTGGGCCACGATGTCTTGCGATTGAATGGAATCAACAACCTGCTCACGCTCCATGGCAATGACGGGCTCACCGATCTTACCGAGGATTTCGCCTACGACCCAGCCCGCCATGACCCGATCACTTCGCAGGTTTACATCCGCACGAACAACGAAGATCTCTCGAATCCAAACCGCCGGGTTTTCACCGATGACGGCGGCATCGAGACGGTTTACCCGGTACAGGAAACAGCGCGCGTGATCTCGAACGAAAACGGCAAGCTCGGCATTTACATCGTCGAACTGGATCCGGTGACTGGACGCATCGAAACCGACAAAATGCAGGAGCGCAACAGTTCCGGACAATTGCTCTATCGCGACAACGTCACAGGCAACCGCACCACCAGCGCCACGTTCACCAACTCCGCCGGCCAGGTGAAGAACAACTTCCCGTCCTTGATCGAAGTCAGCCGGCAGAAAAAGACCATCGCCAACAAAGGCGTTATCGGCACCACCACCGGCAGCGGCACCGATACGCTCAATATCCGCAACGACAACGACGGCAGCGCACGCTCGATGACCCTCGGCTCGACCGTGGTCAATTCTGCCACTTTGAACACAGTGACTTCGAACGCGATGACCGGATCGATTCGTTATCAAGGATTGGAATCGGTCGTCATCCGCCTCGGAAATAATGCCGACACCGTCACAATCGATACGACCCACGCCGGTTCTACCACGCTCCATGGCAATTCGGGCAACGACACGTTCAATGTCAGCCGCATCATCGGCGCAACCACCATTCACTCGGGCAATGGCAACGATACCGTTCTGGTGAGTGGCGCCGCCTCGGGCATTCTCGACACCGTGCATGGGCTCGGCGCGGAATTGACCGTCAATGGCGACAGCGGCAGCGATACGCTCACGGTGAATGATACGGGTGACACCAGCGGCGACAGTGATGGTGTCCTCACGGGCACGCGGCTCACTGGTCTCGGCATGAGCGCGGGACTGACTTACGGGACGTTCGAGACGTTCAATATCAACCTCGGCTCAGGCCACGATTCCTTCCGCATCGACAGCACGCATGCCGCTTCAACGTTCGTACGCGGCGGCTTGGGCAATGACACGGTGAACGTGCGATCGATTCAAGGCGTCACCACGGTCAGCAACGGCTCCGGTGACGACGTCGTCAACATCGGCAGCGCCGCGCCCGGCAGCGGCGGCAACGTCGATGGAATCGCCGCCGTCTTGACGGTGAACGGAGAAACGGGCAACGACAGCTTGAATGTCGATGAAACCGGTGACAGCAACGGCAACAGCGGGCAGTTGACCGGCACTGAGTTGACCGGGTTGGACATGACCGGCTCCGGCAAAGTGGTGTATGGCACGATCGAAACCTTGAACCTCAATCTTAGCGGAAGCACCGATGTGCTGACGATTGCCGGGACGCACTCAAGTACGACCAACCTCTACGGGCACGAGGGCAACGATATCTTCAATATTCGCGCCATCAGCGGCGCCACAAATCTGTTTGGCGGCGCGGGCAGTGATACTTTCAACGCGGGTAGCGCGGCCAATGGCACGAGCGCAAATCCGAATCACAACGCCAACGGCACGATGAACGCCATCGTTGGAGTGCTCTCGATCGAAGGCAATGATGCCGGCGACACTTTGAATGTGGATGACACCGGTGACGGCGGCGCCAACACGGGCCAACTGACCTCCACCCAAATCACGGGCATGGGCATCATTGGCACCGTGAACTACACCGGACTCGAAACGCTCAACATCGGTTTCGGACCGAGCCATGACACCTTGAATATCCGCAGCACTCACAGCTCAACTGTGACGTCCGTCAACACCGGTTCCGGCGCGAATACCGTGCATTTCGGAAGTATTGCACCGGCCGCTGGCGGCAACGTGGATAGCATCGCCGGAAAGGTCATCGTCAACGGCCAGGGCAACGACACGATTTTTGTCGATGATACCGGAGATGCCTCCGCGAATACGGGTTACCTCACGGCCAGTACGATTACTGGACTCGATATGGCGGGAGACGATGCTGCCAAAGGCATCGAATACAGCAGCGCCGAAACCTTGATCATCGGCCTTGGAACTTCGAACGACACTTTCCATGTTCGCAGCACCTACAGTGGGACGCTCACCAACCTCCGATCGGGCGCCGGAACCAATACCATCAATATCAGCAGCAATGCTTCCGCTTCGGGTGGAGACGTCGATGCCATCGCCGGACGCACCACCATCGTGGGCGAAGGCACGGACACGTTAAATGTCGATGATACTGCGGATAGTTCAGCGAATTCTGGAACGCTGACCAGTTCGCGCTTGACCGGACTTGACATGGCCGGCGGCGATGCACAAAAGGGCATCGAGTATCTCGCCATCGAAACCTTGAATCTCCATCTCGGCTCGAATGCCGACACGCTGCTGGTCGAGAGCACCCATACTGGCCTGACCAATATCAACGGCAATGGCGGCGCTGATGTCGTCAATGTTCGCTCGATTGCAGCCAGCACTAACATCAATGGCGGCGCCGGCAATGACGTCATCAATGTCGGAAGTCTGGCCCCGGCCGGCGCGGGCAATGTCAATGCCATCGCCGCGTTGCTGACTGTGAACGGCGGCTCGGATTCCGACACGCTGAATGTGGATGATACCGGCGATGCCACAGGCAACTCTGGCCACTTGACCTCGACCATGCTGACCGGTCTCGGGATGAGCGACGGCATCCAATATTCCGCAATCGAATTGCTCGATGTGCAATTGGGTTCCGGCGACGACGTCTTCACCATCGATAGCACGCATGCCGCGGTGACGAGTGTGTCCGGCAACGGCGGCGCCGACAGTTTCTTTGTCCGCACCATCGACGGCAGCACCACTCTGAATGGCGGCAGCGGGAACGACATGATTTTGGTCAGTTCCATCGCGCCGGCCACGGGCGGAACGGCCAATGGCATCCGCGCCTTGCTGACCGTGAATGGCGATGCCGATTCGGACGCGGTGACAGTGGATGACACGCAGGATGGGATCCGGAATCTTGGCGAATTGACCTCGACGAGATTGACGGGAGTTTTTGCGGCGACCGGCAGTTTGACTTATGGAACGCTCGAGGTGTTAAACATCAGCCTGGGCAATGGCGGAAATGTTTTCACCATCCATAGCACGCACGGAACCGCGGCGCAGGCGGCGGAAACGAACCTGCACAGCGGCGCCGGCGCCGACGAAATCCACGTCGAATCGATCGGCGGCGTGACCAACGTGAATGCGGCCGCGGGCAACGATCTCGTTGATGTGGGCAGTCACACCGGCACGGCCAGCCAGGTGCTCAGCAGCACGTTGAATCTGCTCGACAATGACCGGCTCAATCTGCTCGGCGAGAGCGGTTCCGATGTGCTGAGCATCTATGACAGCGCTGAAAGTGCGGATGATTCAGGCACGTTGGTGTCGAATCTCCTGACTGGATTCGGCATGGACAAAGGCGTCGCTTACGAAGGCTTTGAAGTGTTCAACCTCACGCTCGGCACGGGCAAAGACACGCTCTATGTCGAAAGCACTCACGCCGGTACGGTCAACATTGTTACTGGCAGCCCGCTGGCGCCGCCCAGCATCATTTCGAACTTCACGGTCGTGCAGGCTGAAAACTTCAAGACCAACACCAGCGGCAACGGACATCAGTGGGCGCTGGTCACCCCAACCACGGCCGGGCCGGGCGGGTTCATCAGCGGCGGCACGGGGAATTATTTGCAGGCCCTGACCGATGGCCGGCTCGACAGCGACGCCGTGAACCAGATAACACGCGCCACCGAAAATACCACGCTCGTCCCCGTCAAACCGTGGTTTGAAATCGAAATCGATGTCCCAACCGATGGCATTTATGATCTCGATATCCTCGCCGCCGGGATCAGCGATTCCTCCGATTCGCTCTGGTTCGAGATAGCCTCCGCCGCCGGGGTCTCACTGGTCGATGCCGAAAATATTCTCAGCAGCAATCAACAAAGTCTGCGCATTCAAACCCGTTCAAGCGCGGCCGATGGATTCCAATGGACCAACGCCGGTTTGTGGTCGCTCAAGGCAGGCAAGCAAATCGTTCGCGTCATGATGCGCGAATCCGGCGCGGCCGTGGATGCCATCCGGTTCGCTCAATTCCAGGCCATCCCCACGGATGACACGCTCAACCTCAATTCCATCAGCGGCGTCACTACCGTCCACGCCGGCGATGGCAACGATCTCTTCCGCATCAATGTGAATGAGAACGGCGATCAAACCTTCCAGAATGGCATCGGCGCTCTCCTGACCTTGCACGGCGAATTCGGCTCGGATCGTTACATCGTCAACCTCGCCGGCCAGGGCTCCGCGCTCATCAATGTCATCGACCAGAAACCAAACGCGCCCGTCGATGCCGGCAATCATCAGGATTGGCTCACCATCAACGGCACCGATGGCGACGATCATTTCCTTCTCCGCCCGCGCGTCGTCGCTGCGGTCGAGTATGACGATGACGGCAATCAAACGGGCCATGTCGAACGCGTCAATTATGACGAAAACATCGACGCCGGCCTCGTCATCAATGGCCGGGAAGGGGATGACGAATTCGTTCTCGACGACAACAGCATCATCACCACCATCAATGGCGACGGCGGCAACGACACGTTCCAGGTCGGGCAGATGTTCCTCTCGCCGCGTGGCAGCAATGCCGGCCTTGCGCCCGAAGACCAATTTGAAACCATTCTGACCAGCCGCGGTTATCTCAGCAACGGCGTCAGCCAGGCCACGACGCTGAATGGCGGCGATGACGACGATAGCTTCACCGTTTACCACAACATCGCGGCGCTCGCGCTCAACGGCGACAATGACAACGACCGGTTCACAATCCGCGCCTTCGTGCGTGTGGACGAGGCCAACGCCAAGGATCGCATCGCCAATGTCAACGGCGGCCAGGGCGCCAACTTCGTCGCCTACGCCGTCAATGCCCCGGTCGCCATCGACGGCGGCGGAGGCGTCGATACCGTCGTCATTATCGGCACTGAATTCGGCGACGATTTCGTGATCACCGCGGCAGGAACTTTCGGCGGCGGATTGTTCACGCAATACGTCGGCATCGAAGAATTGGAAGTCGATGGCGGCGAAGGCAACGACACCTTCTTCATCCTCAGCACTTCCGAAAATATCCACACCATCATTCGCGGCGGTCTGGGCAACGACACCATCAAGGTCGGCGGTGGCAATGAAGATGGCAGTCCCATCAGCGTTGTGAGCAATGATCTCCAGGGACACAACGGCGTCATTGTTCATAGCGTCGAGAGCGGCGACTTGAACTACGATGGGATTCGTGTGGAAGGCATTTCCGCGAATGTGGGCGACAACGAAGAACCAGCCATCGTGCTCACGCCATCGGGCGGCTTCACCCGTGTGTTCGAGCCGGGACCAGGAAGCCCGGCGGCGTTCCTGACCGACAGTTACACGGTGGTGCTGACACGCCGTCCAAACGAAGAAGTGCGTGTCACCATCGTGCCGCAGCCGCTGACGGAAGCGCAAATTGCCGCTGGTATGCGCGGGATTTCTGTCAATAGCCTCAATCCTGCCGACACACAAAATGTCGCGACCACGCTGACGTTTACGCCGAACAACTGGTTCATCCCGCAAACCGTAACGGTGCGTGCGCTCGATGATGCGGCTGCTGAAGGCACTCGCTTCCTCAATCTCAGCCACACCGCCATCCAGGGCGCGCGCCCGGCCGATGGCGGTCAGTATGACGGCGCGAAGATCGCCATGGTCCTGGTCCAGGTGGTCGATGATGATGCCGCCGGCGTCGTCATCACTCCGGTGGACGCGGCCAATACCATCTTTGAAGGTACAACCGCCGTGGCCGAAAAAGGCGCCTTTGCCGTGAACGATAGTTACCAGATCACGCTGACGAAAGCGCCGGCGCCAGGAACGACCGTCACGGTCACACTGAATTTCGACGGAGCACAATTGCAAATCGCATCGCCGACGCTCACGTTCACCAGCGCCAACTGGAACGTGTCGCAATTCGTCACCGTGACTGCGGTCGATGATGCCGTGCGCGAAGGGCTCCATTACTCGCGCATCACCCATTCCGTGAGCAGTTCCGATCCGGAATATCATGGAATCGAAACCGCCTTCGTTGATGTGACCATCACCGACGATGACGCTGCAGGCGTGGTCATCCGGCAAACCGGCGGCGGCACAGGCGTGATCGAAGTGAACGGACCGATTATCATCGGCAGCGGCGCTGTCACCGGCGCGTCGGGCAGCACCACGTTGAACGGAAATTTTGGTTTCACGGTGAATGATCCGCTCAACCTCGGCTCGTTCCGTTTTACAAAGACGGAGCTCATCGACAACGTGCTCCGCATCCCTGACCTGATTGAGATCGAGAGCAATGACTCGATCCTGACCGCGCAGAACATCGACGGTGGCGCATGGACGCTGGCGTTCAATCCGGACGTGGGCGACAGCCGGTCCAATACTTCGACCTTGATTCCGCACCTGACCATCGCCGGATCGGGCAACGAATCGTTCGATTATTATCGGTTCACCGTTTCAGCCGCGGGAACCCTCGGGATCTTCGATATCGATTACGGTTATTTCGTGAACAACTACTTCGATTCGTATCTGCGCCTCTACAAACTCAATCCGGACAACACGGTGACATTGATCGCGGTCACGGACGACAGTTCGACCTACAGCGGCAATGGCGGCAGCAGCAGCTGGCTCGATTCCTATCTCGAACATCGGTTCGCCGATGCGGGCCAATATATTCTCGAAGTGAGCCGTTATCCGGGCTGGTACGGCGTGCCCAATGGCGTGAGCTACAAACTCCAGGTCTCGATCGAAAATCATCCGCTCGGTCTCGGCCTCAGCTACAATCCCGCCAATGGAGTGATGACCTTCACGCCTTCATCCGATTTCGCCAATAGCAACACGGCTGTGTTGCGCGTCGGTTACGAAATCCGCGATGTCAACAACGCCGTCTTCACCGGCGAACTCGTGTTCAACTCCGCTACCATCGCCACGACCGCGCCGATCGCCACCAACATCCAGACCCGTCACAGCCAGTTCCTCGACCTCGCCGGCATGATCGTCGAAATCACCGCCGGCAAAGGCGCGGGACAATCTCGAGTCATCTCGAGCGCCAACACCGACCGCACGCAACTCACCGTTACCCAACCATGGCTGGCCAGTCAGGAGCCGAATGCCACGTCGCAATTCCGAATCCGTTTTGCCACCGAGGCGGCGCCCATTTCGGACACTTACTCCGTGGTTCTGACCAGCCGTCCCACGGCGGACGTGAGGATCGACGTGCTGCCGGAACTGACCCGCACCTACCATGCGAAGTATGCCTTCGACGCCAGCCGCAATCACGGCGAAGCCAATCAGGTGCAGGTCAGTGTCGATCGCCAGTTCCTCATTTTCACTCCGGACAATTGGGACCAGGCGCAAACGGTGCGCGTAACCGCGATCGATGACACCCTTGAAGACGGGGGCGACGCTCAGGTGTTTGCCGATCCGGTTCAGCGCGTTAATGCCATCCGCGGGCCATTGACCATCGATGGCGGGCTGGGTGACAAGCCGGATCGCTCGCTCAATGCGCCGGTGTTGCTGCCTTCAGAAACAAATGTGCAAATTCCGGACAGCCATACCACGGCTGATTCCGGCGCCAATACGTTGATCGATGCCACCCAGAATTGGCAGGCCGACAGCCTCAAGGATTACATGGTCCTCATCCTCAGCGGCCCCGGCGCCGGCCAGTCGCGCATCGTTGCCTCCAACACCAACAACACGCTCACTGTCACCGAACCCTGGACTATCCGCCCGGAAGCGGGCAACGCCTACTTCTACGCTCCGGTCAATCCGAACACGACGGTCGATGAAGCCGTTCAAGTGGACACTCTCACGCTCTTTAATGCCGACTCCGTCTCAGATGACCTCGGCGTGCTGACGCGCGATCGCATCTATGGATTGGGCATGGGACCCGATACCCACATTGCCGGCAAACTCTTCCGCGGCGGCATCACCTACCGCGATCTCGAAGCCATCACCATTCACCTCGGGTCGGGCAATGATACGCTCACCATCGAGTCCACCTTCAGCGGCACAACCACCATCAATGCCGCCGGTGGCCAGGACACGGTGAACATTCGCACTATCGCCGGCCATACCATCGTCAATGGCGGACATGGCGCCGATACCATCAACGTCGGCACCAACGCACCACTCACCGGCGGATCTATCGATGAAATCGGCGCGCTGCTCACCATCGATGGCGGCACAGGCGAAGATGTTGTCAATGTGGATGACCGTGCCGATGCCAAAGACAATACCGGGCTGCTCACGCAAACCACCCTCACCGGCCTCGATATGTCGAGGATTTCGGAAATCCAAACCCTCACTGTTCGCGCGGATGGCGGCGCTTTTGTGTTGACCGCGCCGGGATATGCCGGCTCCGCCCTCATTCCATTCGAACCTGTCCCGTCCGATCTCGCCCAGCACCTCCAACTCATCCAATCCCGCATCCGCGCTCTCTTCGGTTCCGTCAACGACGACATTCGCGTCACTCGCGAAGGCGCGACTTACATTGTTACTTTTGGCGGCACGCTGGCCGGAGCCAATCTGCCCAAACTGGAATGGGCTCAAGATCCCACCTCGCCACTGTTTACCAACGACCCCAATACAACTCCGGACGTCCGCATCGAAACAGCCCGCCAGGGAACCATCGCTCCGATCCACAATGCCGTGCAGACCCTCACGGTCAACGCGGTGGCCGGCTCGTTCCGCTTGTCCTTGTTGAATCCCAACACCGGCCTGATCGAACAAACCAGCGCCATTCCATTCAATGCTTCCGCCGAGCAATTCCTCGCCGCGCTCGATGCCGTGGTGAATCCGAAC
>JBFMDG010000163.1:0-11815 GCA_040754135.1 Verrucomicrobiota bacterium | reverse complement strand
CCTGGTCCCGCTCGAACAATCCGCCCGCGATTATGACGCATTGCTGGAATTGATCGGCAACGCTCACTTCGTTTTGCTCGGCGAAGCGTCGCATGGCACGCACGAGTTTTACCGGCACCGCGCCGAAATCACTCAACGGCTGATTGAAGAAAAGGGATTCCAGGCCGTGGCCATTGAAGGGGATTGGCCGGACACCTTCCGCGTGCATCGGTTTGTCATGGGCGCCAATGAAGATGCGGAAACAATTGATGCGCTGGCCGGTTTTCAACGTTTTCCAACCTGGATGTGGCGCAACGCCGACGTGCTCGATTTCCTCGGCTGGCTGCGCAATCACAACGATTCCATTTCTGAACCCACGCGCAAAACGGGATTTTTCGGCCTGGACCTCTACAGCCTTTATGCCTCGATCGATGCGGTGTTGAATTACTTGAGCAAGATCGATCCCGAAGCAGCCCGGCGCGCGCGGATGCGATACGCTTGTTTCGAGAACTTCAGCGATGACAGCCAGGCGTATGGCTACGCTGCCGGCACCGGGATGGTTGACCCTTGCGAAGATGAAGTGGTAGGCCAACTGATCGAACTGCGGCAGCGAGCCGCCGAATACGCGCGGCGCGACGGCTGGATTGCCGAGGAGGAATTCTTTTCCGCCGAACAAAACGCCCGGCTCATCAAAAATGCCGAGCATTATTACCGCGCCATGTACCGCGGCCGCGTTTCCTCCTGGAACCTGCGCGATCGCCATATGTTCGAAACTCTCGAAGCGTTGACGGCCTATTTGCGCCGGCGCACCGGTGACGCGCGCCTGGTGGTCTGGGCTCACAACTCACATCTTGGAGATGCCCGCGCGACACAAATGAGCCAGCGCGGCGAATTGAATCTCGGACAGCTGGTCCGCGAAAAGCACGGCGATGACGCCATCTTGATCGGCTTCAGCACCGATCACGGAACGGTAACGGCGGCGTCAAACTGGGACGAACCGGCGGAACGCAAACAAGTGCGGCCGGCGCGGGCGGATAGTTTTGAAGGGTTGTTTCATCGGGTAAACGTTCCGGACTTTCTGCTTTTGCTTCGACCGAACCGATCGGCATTGGCGCCGCTGCGACGCGAGCGATTGGAACGGGCCATTGGTGTGATTTACCGGCCAGAAACGGAATTGATGAGCCATTATTTTTATGCACGGCTGCTCGAACAATTTGATGCCGTGATTCACCTGGATGAAACACGCGCGGTGGAACCGCTCGAGCGCGCAGCCCTTTGGGTGTCGGGCGAAGTTCCCGAAACGTATCCGTCGGCCGTTTGATGCTCGACGACTCGCCCCATGCAAACACGCATTTTATCTCAGGAAGAGTGGTTGCCGTGCCTCAATGCTCTTGGGCGTCATTGTGAAAAATGGTTTGTGACCATCGAACTGCTCGGCCTCGAGATCGAGGCGGATCTCGGCGCGCGCGAATGGCCGCTCCAGGCCATTGACGTCGAGCTCAATGGCGGACCTGACGATTCCATTTCCTTTCAATTTGGCGATGGCGACACCGTGTTCCGTCGCACGGTCACCGCGCCAAAACGTGTGCGGTTGTCCTGGACGGAAAAAGGATTGCAGGAAGCCATTTGCATCGATTCCGCGCACGGATTTACTCTCCTGGCGCGATTTCGTCCGGCAACAGCGCCGCAACAAGCGCCCAGGATTCCGTTGTAACCTCTACCCTTCAACCTATGAATGAACATGAAATTCCCGTCGAAATCACCGCAGACAATGCCACGCTCGAGGGCAATCTGACCATTCCCGCCGGCGCACGAGCCGTGGTCCTTTTCGCTCACGGCAGCGGCAGCAGCCGGCACAGTCCGCGCAATCAATTCGTCGCCGAGATGCTCCAGCAAGCCGGTTTGGGAACTTTGCTGATGGACCTTCTGACCGCTGAGGAAGAAGCGATCGATCTGCACACCGCTCATTTGCGGTTTGATATCGCTTTGCTGGCCGAGCGCCTGGTCGCGGCCACGGATTGGCTGGCTCGCAACGTCAGCACGCAGGTGTTTCATCTCGGTTATTTCGGATCGAGCACCGGCGCCGGCGCCGCATTGCGGGCCGCCGCACAACGGGCCGATCTCATCGGCGCAGTGGTTTCTCGCGGTGGCCGGCCCGATCTGGCCGGAGATTTTCTGCCGCAAGTGAAGGCGCCGACACTCTTGATTGTGGGCGGGCGCGATTTGCCGGTCATTGATTTGAACAAAGCCGCGCAAGCCGAAATGGTTTGCAAGAACCGATTGGAAATTGTCCCTGGCGCGACGCATTTGTTCGAGGAACCAAACGCCCTGGCTCAAGTGGCCCGTCTCGCGCGCGACTGGTTTGTCACGCATCTGGTGACGGCGGCCGTGCCCGCTTGAGCGAACACATTCGATCGATCCCGCGCGGGGAGGAAAGAAGCACCTTCTTCCGCCCCATGCTTTAACTTTCACTCGAGGCCGTCGTGCTGGCGCGGCCGATTGCTTCATTTTTGTTCCCTTTCCTGACACGGTTGAAGGCGCGGAATCTCTCTGCTTCTCTCCTCAGGAAAAAAATGCAAAAAACTATTTGACCCTGACGTTGCGTCATTCCTGAAGGTGCAAAACGATGAAACGACGAGTGGCGTGCTGAACCACGCCGCCCTCAAACGCGATGGCTTACACCGTCAAACAAGTCGCCCGATTATCGGGAGTGAGCGTGCGCACGCTGCATTTTTATGATGCCACTGGCCTGCTCAAGCCCGCCTATTGTGGCGCGAACGGATACCGGTTCTACGAGGAAGCTCAGCTCCTGATGCTCCAGCAAATCCTGTTTTATCGCGAACTCGGATTCGAATTGAAACAGATCAAACGCATTCTCGGCCGGGCGGACTTTGAAAAAATTGCCGCCCTGCAAGCGCATCGAAAGATCCTCCAAAAAAACTTGAGCCGCACCCGCCAGTTGATTGTGACCATCGACAAAACCATCGAGCACTTGAAAGGAAAGAAAAAGATGAAGACGGAAGAATTGTTCGGCGGCTTCGATGCCGAAGAACAAGCCAAACACGAACAGTATTTGATCGACCGTTATGGCGAATGCATGCGCGAGAGCATCGCGCAATCGAAAGCGAAGGTGCGGCACTGGACTAAAGCGCATTGGGAAAAATCCGGCGCGGCTTTCAACGAGATTTGCCGCGACCTGGCCACCGCCATGGAACATCGCCTGCCCGCAGATGCGCCGGGAGTGCAGAACGTCATTCGGCGGCATTACGAGTGGTTAAAGCAATTCTGGACTCCCAATCGCGAATCCTACGGCGGCCACAGCCAGCTCATCGTCGATTCTGATTTGCGCAAAGCCTACGAAGCGCATCACGCGCAGTTGCCTGAATTCGCGGCCGCCGCCATGAAAGTGTTTGCGGAACGGGAACTTTGAAGTTTGGACATTTTGAGATCACACCTTTGTCCAAAAATTCGTCCTTAACGTTGTCGATCGATAATCTTACCGACAAGGTTTCCGACGAGGTTTTCGACAAAGGAAAGCCCAGCGCATCGCCCAAAGATCCAAACTCAAGTGTTTGCGGAACGCGAACTGTCGTAATCGTTGAATTCCTTCGCCGAATCGGCTGTCATTTCTGCATGACGACGATCCCGTTCCGGATTTTCTGCGCCTTCATTTGCGCGAGTTTGATTTCCGTTGTGGCAGCGCAAACGAACGCCGGCGATCAGAGCCTCTACGCGCGTTGGCCGAATGGGCCTTCCGCCGATCCGGCTTTCTTCCCCATTGCTGTCTGGTTGCAACACCCGAAGAACGCGCTCCGCTTTAAAGCGGCCGGGATCAATCTTTACGTCGGCCTTTGGCGCGGCCCGACCGAAGAACAATTGTCAGCTCTTCAATCTGCGGGAATGCGCGTGATTTGTTCCCAGAATGCCGTCGGCCTGGCGAACAAGAACAATCCCATCATCGCGGGGTGGATGCATGGCGACGAACCGGACAATGCGCAATCGCTCGGCAGCGGCAAAGGTTATGGTCCGCCGATTTTGCCTTCGAAGATTCGGGCTGATTACGAGCGAATGCGAACGAACGATCCGTCGCGTCCTGTTTTTCTGAATTTAGGCCAGGGGGTGGCTTGGGATAATTACATCGGGCGCGGCACGCGCCGGAATCATCCCGAGGACTACCTGGAGTATGTCAAAGGTTGCGACATTGCTTCTTTCGACATTTATCCCGCGGTGCATGATCACAAGGAGATCGCCGGCAAACTGGAGGTGGTGCCTTACGGCGTGCGACGCCTCGTGCAATGGACGGGCGGGGTCAAGCCGGTTTGGAATTGCATCGAATGCACGCGCATCAGCAATGAGCAGACAAAGCCGACGCCCGCTCAAGTGCGAAGCGAGGTTTGGATGTCGCTGATTCACGGTTCGCGCGGCATCATTTATTTCGTTCACCAGTTCAAGCCCGAGTTTCGCGAAGCCGCGCTCCTGGACGATCCGGAAATGCTCGCAGCAATTACCACGCTCAACCGCCAGATTCACGCGCTGGCGCCGGTGCTGAACAGCCCCACAATTTCCGACGCGGTCGAAGTGCAATCCTCCGATCCAGCGGTGCCCGTTGCAGCCCTGGTAAAGCAGCATGAAGGCGCGGTTTACCTGTTTGCGGTGACGCTGCGCGCGCAACCTGCCAAAGCGACGTTCACTTTAAGACGGCTCGAGGATCAACCTGAGACGATTGCAGAAGCATTGGATGAATCCCGGAAGATCCCCGTGCGAAATGGAATTTTCACCGATGAGTTCACTGGGTACGGAGTGCATCTCTATCGCATCGGGTTGCGGTAACCACTTCGTTGAAAGGCGTCACTCATCGCACTGCCCCACCCTGCCCCGACGCAGATGTGGATACTTCACGATTCACCACGCCAAAGCCCGAATCACTCCAGCCTCCACCCAACGCTTTGATTAATTGCACCGAAGCCACCAATCGTTCCGCGATGAGTTGCGTTCGTCTGCGTTCGGTTTGCAACGCGGCACGGCTGGCGTCCACCACTTCGAGATAGCTGACGATTCCGGCGCGATAACGATCCTGCGCCAGATCAGCGGCGCGACGCGCATTGGCGACGGCGCGATCCTGCGCGGCCGCTTCGATGGACAAAAAATGCAGCGCCGCCAAATGGTTTTCGACTTCTCCGAAAGCCACGAGCACGCGGTGGCGATATTTCGCAACGGCTTCCTCGAATGCGGATTGCGCGCGCCGGTAATTGGCCCGGTTGCGTCCGCCGGCAAAGATTGGAAGGGAAATGCTCGGCCCGATGGACCAGACGCGGCTGTCCCAATTGAAAAGGTTGTCGAGTTCACCGCTGACAAATCCGCCCGAGCCGGTGAGGCGCAACACGGGGAAAAAGGCAGCCTTGGCCACGCCGATGCGGGCATTGGCGGCGGCCAATTGCCGTTCAGCTTCCGCGACGTCCGGCCGGCGTTCGAGCAAATCCGCGGGCAAACCGGCCGGAATCTCGGGGAGCGCCGCGCGCCAGCTGCCAGTGTTCGATTCGAGGCGCGAGAGTTGGAATGACGACGGATGATCGCCGATCAGAATGGCGAGCGCGTTTTCAAGCTCGGAGCGCCGGCGTTCAAGACCGGCCGCTTCCGTCTCGGTGGTGGCCAGCTCCGTTTCCGCGCGCGCCACGTCGAGTTCATTGCCAATGCCTCCTTCGAACCGGCTGCGGACCAATTGCACTTGTTCGCGGCGCAAATCGATCGTTCGAGCCACGGTGGCAATTTCTGAATCCAGTGCGCGCAATGCGAAATAATTCTGGGCTACGTCCGCCTGCAACAACAGGAGCACCGAATGAAAGGCCGCCGTGGCGGCCGCAGCCTCGGCCCGCGCGCCTTCGAATCCGCGCCGCACGCGCCCCCACAGATCGATTTCGTAACTCAAATCGAGCGGCGCCCGAAAGGTGTTCGCGGTGATGTCGCCGAAGCTCGGCACTTGATTGGGCGAATAGCGTTCGCGCCGCCAAACGGGATCGGCATTGAGCACCGGGAGGAGTTCGCTGCGCGAGACGCGCGCCACGGCCCGCGCTTGCTCGACGCGCGCAGCCGCTGCGCGCAATTCCTGGTTGAAAACCGTCGCGCGCCGCTCCAATGCATTCAGATGTTCATCGCCAAAAACCGTCCACCATTCCCCTTTCGGGAGATGATCGAGCGGCTGGCCGGTTTTCCATTGGCCGAGATCCGAAGCCTTGTAGTTCGGCGGGACGGCATTCGTCGGGCGACGGTAATCAGGCCCCACTTTGAACAGCGCCGATCGAGATGGCGCCGGCCATACCGCCGCCAGTAAAATCACGAGCGTCAGATAAATTCTAAGCGTGCGTTTGCGCACCGGAAATAAACGCGTGGCGCCCGGGTTCAAATCCACTTGCGGAAGCAGGTTCGCATGGCGCGGTTTGCGGAATCGAATTCCTGGACTCCAGCGGCTCTCAGGTGCCGTCGCAGAAAACGTGATGGGAATTTTGATTTTCATTTGATTGTTCAGTGTCAGCCGATGTGAATCGAACTTTTCCATTTTCGAGCGCCGTGCGCGCTGCAACTTCTCCCGTGGGCGTTCAAGCACGCGCTGCAGCCGCGCCAGCATCATCCAACGTCGCCGGCGCATTCTGATTATTCCCGGCGATGGCTGTCTTCTTCCGGCCGAGTCTCATGAGCACGACATAAAACAGCGGTGTTAAAAACAGGCCGAAAAGCGTCACGCCGATCATGCCGCTGAAAACGGCCGTGCCCATGGCGCGTCGCATCTCGGCGCCGGCTCCGGTCGAAATCACCAGCGGAAATACGCCGGCGATGAAGGCAATCGAAGTCATCAAGATCGGACGCAAACGCAACCGGCAGGCTTCCAGCGCCGATTCGACGATCGATTTGCCGGCGTCATGTTTTTCCTTGGCGAATTCGACGATCAGAATGGCGTTCTTGCAGGCCAGGCCGATCAGCACGATGAACCCGATTTGGGTAAAAATGTTGTTGTCTCCATGGGTGAGCCACACGCCGCCGATGGCAAAAAGCAAGCAGAGCGGAACCACAAGGAGAATGGCCAACGGCAAACGGAAGCTCTCGTAAAGCGCGGCCAGCACGAGGAACACGAGCAGGATGCAGAGCGGAAAGATGACATAAGCAGTGTTGCCCGCGAGAATTTTCTGATAAGTCAGATCAGTCCATTCGAACTCGACGCCTTGCGGCAACGTTTCGCCGGCCAGCTTCGCGATCAAACCCTCCGCTTGCCCCGAGCTGAATCCAGGCGCCGGCGCTCCGTTGAGATCGGCGCTGAGATAGCCGTTGTAATGCATGACGCGGTCGGGTCCGAAGGCTTCCTTGACCTTGACGAGCGTGCCGAGCGGCACCATCTGCCCATCCGCATTGCGCGTCTTCAATCGAGTGATGTCCTCGGGCCGATCGCGGAAAGGCGCATCGGCCTGGGCGATGACCTGATAAGTGCGGCCGAAACGATTGAAATCGTTCACGTAAAGCGAACCGAGATAAATCTGCATCGTTTCAAAAACATTCCCGAGCGGCACCCCTTGAGATTTGGCTTTGACGCGATCCACGTCGGCTTCGAGCTGCGGCACGTTGATCTGGTAACTGGAAAAGACGCGTGTCAGCCCCGGTGTTTGCCAGGCTTTTCCAATCAACTCCTGCGAGGCGGCAAAAAGTTTTTCATAGCCGAGATCGCCCCGATCCTGAAGGTGCAACTTGAACCCGTCGATCGTTCCGAGTCCATTGACGGCCGGCGGCGGGAAAATGGCCACGAAGGCATCTTGGATCGCCGTGAATTGTCCGTTGAGTTCTCCGGCGATGGCCGGTCCGCTGAGGTGCGGCGCTTTGCGCGCCTCGAACGGTTTAAGCCCGACGAAAACGATTCCGGCATTTGGGCTGACGGTGAAGCCGTTGATTGAAAGACCGGGAAAAGCGATCGCGTTCTCAACGCCGGGATGTTGCAGCGCCACTTCCGACATGCGGCGAATGACCGCTTCCGTCCGATCGAGCGACGCGGCATCAGGCAACTGGGCGAACGCGACGAGATACTGCTTGTCCTGCGTCGGCACAAAACCGGTCGGCACGGATTTGAAACCGTACCAGGTAAACGCAATCAAGCCGCCATAAACGATCAAGGCGACGGCACTCTTGCGCAGCACACCGGCGACGCCGAGGGAATAACGGTGCGAAGCCCATTCGAAAAAGCGGTTGAAGGGGCGAAACAGCCAGCCAAAAAGAAAATCGAGCACGCGCGCCACTCCATCTTTTTTCGCTCCATGCGGCTGCAAAAGAACCGCGGCAAGCGCCGGGCTCAAGGTGAGCGAGTTGAATGCGGAGATGACGGTCGATATGGCAATCGTGATGGCGAATTGCTTGTAAAACTGCCCGCTCAAACCGCTGATGAAAGCGGTCGGCACAAAGACCGCACACAAAACCAAACTGATCGCGATGATCGGTCCGGTGACTTCGTTCATGGCTTTGCGCGTGGCGTCGATGGGACGGAGGCCGAGCGCAATGTTGCGTTCCACATTCTCGACGACGACGATCGCGTCATCGACGACGATGCCAATGGCGAGGACGAGTCCGAAGAGCGAGAGATTGTTGATCGAAAAACCGAGGGCGTGCATGACGCCGAAAGTTCCGATGAGCGATACCGGGACGGCGGCGAGAGGAATGATCGAGGCGCGCCAGGTTTGCAAGAAGAGCACGACGACGATCACGACCAAGGCAATCGCTTCCAAGAGAGTTTTCACGACGGCTTTGATCGAGCCACGGACGAACACGGTGGGGTCATACACGACTGAATAATCGATCCCCTCGGGGAATTTCTTTTTCAGTTCCGCCATACGGGCGCGGACCTGATTCGAAAGTTCGATGGCATTCGAGCCGGGCAGTTGAAAAATCGGAATGGCTGCGGCCGGTTTGTTGTTCAGCAAACTGCGCAACGAATATTCCGCCGCGCCCAGTTCGACGCGCGCGACGTCTCGGAGAAGAATGGTCTCTCCGTGCCGACCGGTTTTCACAATCAGGTTCCGGAATTCCTCTTCCGTCACCAACCGGCCTTTGGCGTTGATCGTGAGTTCGAAGGGCACTTCCGCCGGATTCGGTTGCGTGCCGATGGTGCCGGCAGCGACCTGCACATTTTGTTCACGAATGGCCTGCACGACATCGCTGGCCGTGAGTCCGCGCGCGGCCACTTTGTTGGGATCGAGCCACACGCGCATCGAGTAATCGCCCGAACCGAAAACCTGGATTTGGCCCACGCCCGGAATGCGCGCGAGTTCATCTTTCACACGCAACACCGCGAAATTGCGCAAGTAAACCTCGTCATATCGGCTGTCCGGCGAAACCAGATGAACAACCATGGTGAGATCGGGAGATGCTTTGAGCGTCGTCACACCCAGACGCCGCACCTCCTCAGGCAACTTTGGCAACGCCTGGTTGACACGGTTTTGCACTTGCACCTGCGCGTTGTCCACGTCCGTCCCCAACTTGAACGTCACCGTCAGCGTCATCACCCCGTCAGCCGTCGATTGTGAAAACATGTAGAGACTGTTTTCAATGCCGTTGATCGACTGTTCGAGCGGTGATGCGACCGTCTCAGCGATTGTTTTGGGATTGGCGCCGGGATAAACGGCGCGCACCACGACCGTGGGCGGCACGACTTCGGGATATTCACTCACCGGCATCTGGAAGAGCGAAATCGCGCCAATAATGAAAATGATGAGCGAAAGAACTCCGGCGAAAATCGGCCGGCGGATGAAGAAATGGGTGAATTTCATATGCGGCTCAGGTGATGTGTGAGGCCCCGCGCAATCCTCGAGGGCGGTTATTTACGCACGATTTTGGGATGCGCCTGTTCCTGGACGAGAGCGGTCTCGGCTTCGACCGGCATTCCGGGACGGAGCCTTTGCAGTCCGTTGACAACAATCTTTTCACCGGGCTCAAGGCCGGCGCGAACGATGCGTTTGCCGTCGATGGCCGGCCCCAGCTTCACCGGCCGGTAAGCCACGGTGTTGGTTTCGGTAAGCGTCAGAACGAATTTCTGCGCTTGATCGGTGCCGATCGCCCGCTCCTCCACAAGCAAGGCGCGGTAACGCGGACTCAGTGGAACGCGAATTCGCGCAAAAAGCCCAGGCACAATTCGGCCGTCAGTATTTGGAAACACCGCCCGCAATAAGATGCTGCCCGTTTGCGGGTCGAGTCGATTGTCGAAGGACTCGATGTGCCCTTCATGGGAAAACTCCGACTCGTCCGCGAGTTGAAGGTGAACTGGAATTCGGCCGGATTCGTCTCCGGCCAGTTTCTGTTCGCGCACGAGAGTGTTGAATTTGAGCAGCGAATTCTCATCGATATCGGCATAGACGTAGGTTTTGTCCACCGACACCAAGGTGGTGAGCAACGCAGCCGCGCCGGGAGTGCCGCTCACGTAATTGCCTTCCGTCACCAATGCCCGGCTGACTCGTCCGTCAATAGGCGCGCGAATTTCGGTGTGCTCGAGATCGAGGCGAGCCAGGTCACGCGCCGCCTCGGCCGCAAGCAAAGCCGCCTCGGCTTCACGGAACCGCGCCTGACGGGCATCGGCTTCTTCGGTCGAGATGGCCTTATTCGCGAGCAACTGCTCGGTGCGCGCGGCTTCGCGCCGGGCATTTTCCAACCGCACTTTTGCCTGGAGAAATTCAGCGTCGCGACGCTCGAATTCCGCCTGGTGCCAGCGCGGATCAATCACAAAAAGTATTTCGCCTTTTTTGACGATTTGGCCGGATTGGAAGCAGACCTTTTGCACATAACCGGTCACGCGCGGCCGCACTTCGACGAATTCGACCGCTTCGGTTCGTCCGGTGAACTCCTCCCATTCGACAAGGTCCTGTTGTTCGACCGGCGCTACGGTCACTTTAGGTGGAGGCGGCATTTGCGGTGCGGCGGGACGCGAACAGCCGTTGGCCACAAGCAGCGCAGCGCCGGCCACGATGAGGCCGAAGAGTTTCTTCCACTGACCAAGGTTCCGTTGTTTCATGGATTGTTTCCTTCCTGGTTAAGCAGAGGTCGAGAGATCAAGCCGCGAAGGCCAATTCGTTGCGAGCGGCGCGCAATGCCGCTTGTCGCTTCAACCACGCATTCAAGCGATTGAGTTTTTCCGAAGCGAGAGTGGGGAAAACAAGGTGGGGCACCTTGGTTTCCCAGGCCAAAGCCTCTGCTTCATTGAGCGTCAGGTGAAAGATCCGCGGATCTTGATCGCGCAGGGGGCGGAATTCGGATTCCAACTGCGCCCGCGCATCGGCCAGGAGCTTGGAGTATTTCTGTGGTAGTTCGGGCCGAACGCTCCGAGATGCGGCGGTGCGACGGACATTTTCAACGAGGCGATTCGATTTCATAGGGTTTGTAGTTGTCTATTTAGTCAAGAATTCAGGGAAAATTTTTTAAGGGTTCACGGCTGCGGTCGAGTCAACGCCCAACAATTCGAACGTGCCTTGAATCCCCTCGCGGAGCACGTCCAGGTCATTTTGAATGCGCGCCTGTGTCAGCAACCCCTCGTAATAGGCAAACAGGATGCGCGCTTTTGCCGCGGCGTTGGGCGCGTGGATCAATCCGGCGGCGTGCGCATCGCGGATGGCCGACTCAAGGTATTTGCGTTTCGCTTCGAGGATTTCGGTGACTTTCGCACGGAGCCGGTCCTCCTGGGTGCTGACTTCAGCTCCCAAGGAAAACAGTGGGCAACCCAGCACACAACCGCATTTGCATTTGATTTCGCTTTGTAAATTGTAGCCGTACTCGCAAAACTTCTTCAGCCTTTCGAGCGGTGGGACCGTGGGGGAAAATA
>JBFMDG010000162.1:0-11832 GCA_040754135.1 Verrucomicrobiota bacterium | reverse complement strand
GGAATCGGGCCCGTGATTCAACAAGCGGCGGTGGCGGGCTTGCGCGCAGGTTGGGACCGCTTCGATCCATCCTTGAAGCTCAACGGCCTCATTCAGCCGACGCTCTTTGGAATCCCGTTGGGTGCGCCGAACGGGAAGACGGACGTGCTCATCGACAAGCGCGGCCTGTCGTTCAGTTTCGAGGGCAGCATTCGAAATCTGACCATGATTGCCACGGGCAATCCCTTGGCGAGCTTCATCGGATCGTTGCCGCCCGGCTACACGGGAATCACCGACATCACCAACTTCGGCGTCACGCTCGATTTCCCCGATGATCTCGTGGAATTGTTGATCACCAATCTGGGCGAGGACGCGTCCGGGACCGTGCTGACGCTGCCTCAGTTCCTGCTCGATCACATCAATCCGTTCACGGGTTGGGAAGTTGTACTCTCGAGCACGATGGTGCTGGCCGATTTCAAACTCGGCACGGTCAGCGGCATTTTGTTCGGTCCGCAACCCGTCGATGCCCAGGGGCAGTTCGCGCCCACCGGCCTGTTCTCGCAATTTGTCGTGAATCTCGATCCCGACGGCGACGGCGAGCCGAATGCCGATCTCGTCGCGCAAGTCGCCAATGGCCCACCCAACGTGATTCCGGTCAACTCGCGCGTGCAATATGACAACATGATGCGCTACGGCGGCCTGGCGCTGACCGGACAATTGTTCCTGCCCGACATCCTCCGCGATCCGGTCGCGACGGTCATGAGCATCAACTGGACGCCTCCGACCCTCACGGGTGAGATCGCCTCGTTGCCGGAGAATTTCGAGAAGGTGAAGACTTATCTCGATGGCATCATCGAGGGTCTAACGCGCCAGCATGAATGGGCCAAGTTGCAAATTTTCCTCGCGTCACCCGCCAGGCTGTTCGACATCGGCGATTACCTGGATCCGAACACGCAAGGAATCATTCAGGCCAAGGACTTGAGCGCGGTCGGCGACGAATTCCTCGCCGGCGTCCGCGAGATCCTCAGCGCCGGGTTCATCGAGGGCTATAGCAAGCTCGAATTGTTCTCGACGAATTTTGGCGAAACGTTCATCGAAGGCACGATCGATGGCATCGCTGCCGAGGCGGACATCGCGTGGCTGGGCGGTTTGCACGCGCGCTTGGAAACCGGCTGGCGCACCGTCAGGCCAAACGAATTGATCTACGATCTCCTGACGTCGCCATTGGCCTCCACGGCCCTGGCGGGTCTGGGCATTTCCAATCCCGCCTCTGTCTTTGCGTTCTTGAAAGACCCCGCGTTCGCCACGCTGCCGGATGTCCGATTCCCCGTCGCCGGTTTCGAAGGACAACTGAGCGCGCAGGGCGTTTACCAATGGTTTGCCAATCGGTTTGGCCTGCCCCAGGAAATCGTGCAAGTGGCCGACGCCGCCGTTTCCTCGAGCGCTTTCTTCGGCGCCTATTCGTTGGGATACGGCCAATCCACGGATCCGCCGATCAAGCGTTACGGCGGATTCATTTTCGAATCGAGCCTCAACATCGCCGGGTTGGTCGATAACGCGTCATTCCGGTTTGAATTCGAGCCGTTCGGCTTCGCCCAAAACACCGACCTGGCAACGTTCCTCATTCCGAATTTCCGCGCGCGAGCCTCCGTGCCGCAACTGCGCGTGCCGGGCCTGGCGTCTGCGCCCGATTTGATTTCATTGAACAATTTCCTGCTCGATCTGCGCAAGGACGCAACCGGAATCCATTTTGACCTGCACGGCGCGCTGAGTGTTCTCGGCGCTGCGTCGTTCAACGTGGCGGGTCAACTCGACTTGAGCGCGCAGGGGCTCTACGGGAGTTTTGCGCTGATGGCGGGTGCGGATGCAGTCATTAACGGCACCGGTTTCTCGTTTGGTGGCGTGGGGCAACTTCAGATTAACACGACGAGCAGCGCGCAACTGGGAATTCCAGCCCACACGTCCCGCGTTTTCCTGTCGGGCAACCTGCGGCTGTTCGTGGGCGGCGCGGAGGCCTTGGCCTTCAACGGCGCCTACCAGCTCTCAACCGGGGCCGGTGCGATGAATGTCGCCCTGGACGCGCAGGTCTCGGTGGCGGGTTTCGTAAGCTTCTCGGCGGTCGGCGGGTTGGGCATCGACTCCAATGGGATTTACGGCTGCCTGCAATTGGGGACGCGAACGGTCGCTGGCTTCGGATACAACCTGACCGGTGAATTCCAGGTGGAAATCAACACGACGAGCTCGGCGCGTTCCGTGGCCGGGTTCAGGGTTAGCCCAGCCAGCGGCCTTGTGCTGGGCGGGCAACAGGTCGATCTCGCGCCGCAAACCGCGCGGATCATGGCTGGGGGCCGGTTGCGATTGGCCAATGGCTTCGAAATCGCCGGCCGATTCACGCTGGCGACCAGTGGCGGCGCGGTTGGCCTGACCCTCGACACGACCATCGTCGTGTTCGGCGTCGCCATGCAAGCGAGAGGCGGGGCCTTCATCGTCGCCGATGACGCCTTTGGCTCGGGCGGATTTGTCGTGGGCCTGGCCTTGACTGTGGCGGGCGACGACTACGGCCTGTTCTCCGCCGGCACCATCCAGGTTTCAGGACGAGTTGCATTGCTTGTGAATAGCAGTTCGGTGGAGCGATACGGCATCGCTGCGGGCACGTATGTGGCCAGGATCGAAAGCGCCACCGTGAGTTTCATGGGCTTAGTGGCCACCGGCGCCGTTTCCATCGGCCTTTCCGAAGGCGTATTCACGATTTCCATTCCGGCGTCGAGTCCTCTCAAGTTAAACTTCTTTGGCTTTGGCGAATTGCAGTTGAGTGGTTACCTGAAGTCCAACGGCCAATTCGATCTTTCGGCGAGCGCCAGCGCTGAATTGTCTTACAGCACGAGCTTTTCGCTAACCATCGGGGACATCGTCGGGAGAATCAGCTTGAGCGGCGGCGCCAGTGTCAGCGGCAGTTTGCGCTTTAACAACAATTCTTTCTCGGGGAGCATTTCGGCCTCACTCTCGGCGGCGATCAAAGTAGAATCCAGCTTTAAGGACGGCTCCGCCTATGTCAAATGGGTGGACATAAGCATTGAAGTGGGCGCCAGCGCATCGGTTTCGCTCGGCAAGCATGTTTTCACCGCTACCTTTACCTTGAATCTCCCCAAGTGGGTGAACGACCTGCTCCCCTCGTGGGCCAAGCCAGTGGGCTTCTCGATCAAGCTTGGCGACGAGCCCGGGCTGCCTGTCGTTCCCCAGGTGACAAGCCTGGCCGCGCCCAGTTTTGGCGAGGCAGGCCGGCCGGTGACTGTGACCGGCAGCGGATGGCTGCCCAATGCACCCGGCAGCCCGTTGTATGTAGGTTGGAGTATTTACCGAAATGGACAGCATTATGCGGCTGGAACTCCAGTCTTCGTAGATCCGTTTGTCCAAGTACCTTTCACCTTCACTCCCGATCAGCCGGGCGAATACGAAGCCCGAATCTTCCTGTCGAACTTCGACCCGACGGTCAACGCCTGGCGGCAGCTCTTTCAAAGCGCCGTCGTGACGGTAACGCAGCCTTACGTCGCGCCGCCCTCGGCCAACCCGGGCGGTCCCTACGTGGTTGCCGAAGGAATGCCGCTCGCCCTGGATGCGTCCGGTTCTTCCGGCGGGCAAAGCTTGGTCCGTTATGACTGGGATTTGAATTACGACGGCGTCAATTTCGATACGGATGTGACCAGCTCCAGCCCCATCTCGGTGATCACCCTTCCGGATAACTTCTCGACCCGCCCGATGGCCCTGCGCGTCACCGATAATCAAGGGGCGAGCCGTGTCGCCACCACCACGCTGACGGTGACCAACGTCGCGCCAACGCTCGCGATTGCCGGAATCACCGGCAGTCTGCTGGAAGGTTCGCCCGTGACTATCCTTGGAACGGCCAGCGACCCGGCCGGCGTCAACGATCCGCTGACCTACACCTGGCTGGTGTTTTACGGCGCCAGTACCGAGCAATTCTATTCGGAAGGCGGCCTTGGACTGACCCAGTTCACTTTCCGGCCCTACGAAGATGGCCAATATCGAGTCCGGCTGTTCGTGAGTGATGATGACGGCGGCACCTCGATCACGGACACATTCGTCCATGTCGAGAACGTCGCGCCGGTCATCCACAGCACCAGCGTGAGCGCGCCGTTGCTTGAAGGAACCGCCATAACGGTCCAGGCCTTCGCCACCGACGCCGCGGGACCTTACGATCCGCTCACCTACACCTGGCTGGTGTTTTACGGCGCCAGTACCGAGCAATTCTATTCGGAAGGCGGCCTTGGACTGACCCAGTTCACTTTCCGGCCCTACGAAGATGGCCAATATCGAGTCCGGCTGTTCGTGAGTGATGATGACGGCGGCACCTCGATCATGGACACATTCGTCCATGTCGAGAACGTCGCGCCGGTCATCGGCAGCACCAGCGTGACCGCGCCGTTGCTTGAAGGAACAGCCATCACGACCCAGGCCTTCGCCACCGACGCCGCGGGACCATACGATCCGCTCACCTACAGTTGGAGCGTCATTAAGAATGGCAACCTGGCGCCGTTCGCCACGGGTTCCGGCGTCGATCTGCACGCCTTCACGTTTGTCCCGGATGACAACGCCGACTATCAAATCAGTTTGCTGGTTGATGACGGCGACGGTGGACTTGCGACCTTCTCCCAGACGCTCACTCCTGCTAACGTGGCTGCCGCTCTCTCCGCGGGACCTGCGATTACAACCGAGGAAGGCGCCACAGTTGCACTCACTTCCGCTCTATTCAACGACCCAGGAACGTCCGACACGCACACCGCCACGATCAATTGGGGTGATGGCACCGCGACTGAATCCGCTTTGGTCACCGAAAGTCCCTTTGGTCCTCCTGGCTCGACCGCCGGCGCTGATGGCACGATAGCCGGTCAGCACATCTATGGCGACAACGGCACCTACACCGTGATCGTGACTGTCACCGATGACGACGGCGCAACGACCCTCGACACGCTGACGATCGTCGTGCTCAACGTCGCGCCAACGCTCGATGCAGGCCCCGATCAAGTCATCAACGAAGGCCAATTGACCTTCCTGGATTCTTCGCGCTTCAACGATCTCGGCACGCTCGATACGCACACCGCCACGATCAATTGGGGTGATGGCACCGCGACTGAATCCGCTTTGGTCACCGAAAGTCCCTTTGGTCCTCCTGGCTCGACCGCCGGCGCTGATGGCACGATAGCCGGTCAGCACATCTATGGCGACAACGGCACCTACACCGTGATCGTGACTGTCACCGATGACGACGGCGCAACGACCCTCGACACGCTGACGATCGTCGTGCTCAACGTCGCGCCAACGCTCGATGCAGGCCCCGATCAAGTCATCAACGAAGGCCAATTGACCTTCCTGGATCCTTCGCGCTTCAACGATCTCGGCACGCTCGATACGCACACCGCCACGATCAACTGGGGCGATGGCACCGCCACAGAAGAAGGTTTAGTTACCGAAAGTCCCTTTGGTCCTCCCGGCTCAACCGCCGGCGCCGACGGCACCATTGCCGGCCAGCACGTCTATGCCGACAACGGCACCTACACCGTGATCGTGACTGTCACCGATGACGACGGCGCAACGACCCTCGACACGCTGACGATCGTCGTGCTCAACGTCGCGCCCACCCTCGACGCCGGCCTTAATCAAGTGGTGAACGAAGGTCAACTGATCTTCCTGGATTCGTCTCGCTTCCACGATCTCGGCACGCTCGATACGCACACGGCCACGATCAACTGGGGCGACGGCACCGCGACGGAAGCCGGTTTTGTCACAGAAAGTCCCTTTGGTCCTCCTGGCTCGACCGCCGGCGCCGACGCCACCATCGCAGGCCAGCACGTCTATGCCGACAACGGCACCTACACCGTGACCGTGACTGTCACTGATGACGACGGTGCAACCACCATCGACACGCTGACGATCGTCGTGCTCAACGTCGCGCCCACCCTCGACGCAGGCCTTAATCAAGTTGTGAACGAAGGCCAACTCATCTTCCTGGATTCTTCGCGCTTCAACGATCTCGGCACGCTCGATACGCACACCGCCACGATCAACTGGGGCGATGGCACCGCCACAGAAGCAGGTTTAGTTACCGAAAGTCCCTTTGGTCCTCCCGGCTCAACCGCCGGCGCCGACGGCACCATCGCAGGCCAGCACGTCTATGCCGACAACGGCACCTACACCGTGACCGTGACTGTCACTGATGACGACGGCGCAACGACCCTCGACACGCTGACGGTCGTCGTGCTCAACGTCGCGCCGAGCCTCTGGGTGACCGGTTCGAACTTCAACGTCGATGCCCAGGGCCATCCGATTTCATTCTCGGGCGTGCGCGGTCAAATCTTGAGTTTCTACGGAGCGTTCACCGATCCCGGGTTTGACAATCCCGCGAACCCGAATGGCGCTTCCGTCGAGCGGTTCACCTACACCATTGATTACGGCGATGGCACCGCAGTCGTGCACGGCAACGGCCTCATCAACTCCATGGGGCTGCCCGGCGCCGACACGGCCGGTTCCTTCGTCGAAACGCACATCTTCACCAGCCAAGGCAGCTATACGGTGACCACGACCTTCATCGACGACGATTCGGGCACAGTGATCGTGAGCAAGGCGGCGACGATCGAGATCACGGCGTCGCAGGTGGATCAAACCGATGCGAGCTTGCGCGTCCTGGCGGTGGGGGGCACGACGGCTGGCGACGCGATCGACGTGGTGCGTGACGACACCAGCAATCGGATCACAGTGACGATTGCCACGGCGTCATTGGGGCTGAATTACGCGGCGACCTACGGAACGAATTACGTCCGCGCGTTGCTCTTTGGCCAGAGCGGGGACGATTTCCTGAAAGTGCAGGGCAAACTGGAGAGCATTCAAGACGGCGGCGCGGGCCATGACCGGTTGCAAAGCGGCAGCGCGAACAGCGTGTTGGTGGGCGGTGAAGGAGACGACAACCTGAACGGCGGCGCGCGCGACATTCTCATTGGCGGCCGTGGAGCGGATCGCATTATCGGGACCTCCGGAGACGACCTGATTATCGCGGGTTACACCGATTACGATCACGAAACGATTGCGCTTACTTATCTGCACAACGAATGGAAATCGAGCCGGGATGCGGCGACGCGCGTGGCGAACTTGCGCGGCCTGGCGCCGGCGGGCGCGCCGCGGTTGAATGGGAATTATTTCCTGACGGCCGACAGCATCGACGCGGGGCGGATCACGCGCGGGACGATTCATGACGATGACGCGGTGGACAAGTTGACGGGCAGTTCGGGGACCGACTGGATCATCAGCAATCTGGACGGGGAAGGGGGATCGACCGCCGACACCAGCACGGGCAACGACAAGCGCGACATCCTGTACGATCTCGATGAGATTCCGTGAGTGCGGTCGGGTCACGAAGGCATGAAAGCGGCCAGCGTTGGGCGAGAACATCCGGAGGGAGATTTCGAAGATCAATTGCGAAAAGGCCGTTTGAGCGGCGAATTCGCGGCCGAGGTCCGCGGTCCCGCGTGGGGGATTCACCGGATTGCTGGAGGAGACGCTTTACGCAACTCTCACGTTCAGACTAATCTGCCATTGATGACACCCAGCGGCGCCGGAATTCAAACTGCAGCCTTGGTCTGCTTCCTGGCGCTGGCTTGGTCGCGCGCCGCGGAATCCAATGCGCCTTCCGTTCTGCCCGCGCAAGAACGGAATTCGCCGGTGGCCTTCCCCGGACTGGAGCGAAGTCATCGGGTGACCGGCACGTCGGGTTACGTAATTGATTCGTGGCAATCGGGGGATGGTTTGCCGCACAACGAAGTGCGGTCGATCGTGCAAACGCCGGACGGCTATCTCTGGTTGGGCACGAGCTACGGGCTGGCCCGCTTCGATGGAATCAAGTTCTCATTGTTCAACCCGGCCGACACTCCGGGAATGGTGCGCGGGAGGATCGCCGGTATGGTCGTGGACAAGGATGGCTTCCTCTGGATCGCGAGCGATCTCGGGGAACTTTCCCGCTTTCGCGACAATCATTTCGACCGAATCCCAAAACGCAGTCCGGGAGAGGTCAATTGCCTCGAGAAAGATGCCAGCGGATGCATTTGGGTGGGCTGCGGCAATGGACTGCTGAGGGTTGAACGCGGCGAAGTCCGCGAGTTTGCTTCGGATGGAAAACGGCTTAAATCACCCGTGCGCCGACTGCGATTCGACCCTGGGACCGGTTTGCTCTGGTTCGACCAGGATGGGCTGCTGTTCGCGCTTCGCAACGGCCGCATGGTGGAGGTGACGGAAGTCGGTTCCACTGACCCCATTTCTGTGCAAAGCTTCGCCCGTCGAAAAGCCGGCGGCATTTGGGTCATTGACACGGCGCGCAGGGTCCGGCGATCGCTTCCGGACGGTGCCATCACGGCGGCTCAGGAGTTGCCGTTCGCAACCGAGGGATGGCTGTCGCCCATTCTCGAGGATCGACGAGGCAATCTTTGGATTACGAGCGACAAGATGGGCCTTACCCGGATCAGCGCTGAAGGGGAATACGAACGGTTCATGGCCGGCTCCGGCCTGAACGACAACGGGGTGAGTGCGGTTTTTGAGGATGCGGAAGGCAATGTCTGGGTCGGAACGTACAATGGCGGGTTGCATCGGTTCAAACGCCGCGTGTTTCGGGTTTATGGCGCGAACGACGGGTTGACCGACGAAACGATCTTTGGCATTAGCGTTGATGGGCAGCAGGCGGTGCACGTGGCGACGCGCGGGGGCCAGGTCTTCCGGATTCAGCACGATCGATTTGCGGCGGTCCGCATGGGCACAACTCACACGTTGACTTTTGATTCGTCGGGGCGCCTTTGGGGAAATTGGTTTGGCGGAGTGCTGACGGCCTACCGGCGCGAGGGCGAAGGTTACGCCAGCATCGAGAATAACTGGGGCTCGGTGTTCAACCGATGCACCGCCATGGTGGAGGACCGCGATGGGCGGGTTTGGTTTGGCGGCGATTTTGGTTTGGGCGCATTTCATCAAGGACAATTCGAGAATTGGACCGGTGAGAATCTCATTCCTGCCGTCGGGGTGCGCGCGCTGGCGGCCGGCGCGAACGGCGCGCTCTGGGTCGGAATGTTTGACCGGGGACTTTACGAACTCAAGGATGGCCGGGTGCGCTCCTTTCGCCTGCGAGACGGCTTGCCAAGTGATTCGATTCAGTCGCTGTATCTCGACGCGGCCGGCGTCCTATGGATCGGAACCTTCGGCAGCGGCCTGGTGCGCTTTTACGAAGGAAAATTTACGCAGTACACTCAAGCGCGCGGCCTCCCGAACAACGTCATTTGCGGCATCGTTGAAGACGATCGCGGCGAATTGTGGATGAGCTCGTTTCACGGGATTTTTCGCGTGGCCAAAACAGAATTGGAAAGGGTCGCGCGCGGTGAGGATCTCTCGATTCGGTGTTTCCCCTATGGACGCAGCGATGGGCTGGCCAGTGCGGAAGGCACGGCGGAATCGCAACCCAACGTCTGCAAAACCGCCGATGGCCGCCTCTGGTTCGCGACCGTCAAAGGCCTGGCTGTCGTCGATCCCAGCCAGATCGAACTCAACTCGCGTCCGCCCCCGGTGGTCATTGAAGAGCTGGTCGTGGATGAGGACGTGCATCCGATTTATTCGGCGTCGGAGAACGGCGAAGTCCTCGAAATTCCCGCCGGGGCGCAACGGGTGGAAATGCGCTACGCGGGTCTTAGTTTGGTCTCGCCCGAGCAGGTGCAGTTTCAATACCGGCTCGAAGGCCACGAGAAGGGTTGGGTGAATGCGGGACCGCGGCGCACCGCTTATTACACGCGTGTGCCGCCCGGCCGCTATCGTTTTCAGGTCAAGGCCTCGAACAATAATGGCGTTTGGAACGAAGCCGGCGCCTCCTTAACCCTGCGGTTCTTGCCTCACTTCTGGCAAACCTGGTGGTTCGCCGGCCTCACGCTCCTCGCCGGTCTCGGGTGCGTTTCGACGGTGGTCCGACGGCTGGCCGTGAAAAAGCTCCAGCGCCAATTGATCCACGCCGAACAGCAGCGCCTGGTGGAGAGCGAACGCACCCGCATCGCCCGCGATATGCACGACCAATTGGGATCCCACCTCACCCGCATTGGTCTGCTCAGCGAAATCATCAACCAACAGCGCTCGGACCCGGCCCAGGTCGAAACTCATTTGCAGGGCATTTCACAAATCGCCCGCGATCTCGTGGTCGAGATGGATCAGGTGGTCTGGGCCGTGAATCCCAAAAAGGACAGCCTCGAGGCCTTGGCCACATACTGCTGTTCGTATGCTGAGGAGTTCTTTGCTCTCACCCCCGTTTCCTGCCGCATTGATATGCCGGATACCTTGCCGGATTTGAGCCTCTCCTCGATGACGCGTTACCAGTTTTTCCTCAGCTTCAAAGAAGCGCTGAACAACGTGCTCAAGCATGCTCAGGCCACCGAAGTCACCTTGCGCTGGTTGTTCCCGGGGCAGGTCATGGTGCTCTGGGTGGAAGACAACGGGCGCGGTTTCGATTGCTCCCGCGACGCCGGCGACCGCAATGGCCTGGGCAACATGCGAAGCCGCATGACTTCAATCCAAGGCAATGTGGAAATTGTCAGCCACCCCGAAACCGGCACACGCGTGCGATTCGAAATTCCGCAATTGGAAACGCCGCCTGCGCCCTCGGCGAACAACTCCCAAAACCTGCTCTAAGCTAAGTGCAAATCAAAGTTTCCATCGTCGAAGATGATCCGGTCCTTCGCGAATGCCTCGCCATCCTGATCAATGGCACCAGCGGTTTTAACTGCGTCGGCACGGATGCGGACGCGGAATCCGCCCTCCACCATTTGCCCGCTCAAAAACCTGACGTCGTTCTGCTCGACATCCATTTGCCGAAACTTTCCGGGATCGAATGCCTGCGGATCCTGAAGCCAAGAATGCCCGAGACCCAGTTCATCATGCTCACGGCCTACAGCGACGATACGCTCGTCTTCGAGGCGCTGACTTCGGGAGCGACAGGTTACCTTTTGAAACGCACCGCTCCCGCAAAAATCCTCGAAGCCGTCGATGAAGTTTACCGGGGCGGTTCTCCCATGACCGGTCAGATTGCGCGGAAAGTTGTCCAGTCCCTGGGACGGCCCGCCTCGGCCTCCGGGGGTGAAGCGCGCCCGGAAAACCTCAGCATCCGCGAGCACGAAATTCTCAATTACCTCAGCAAGGGTTATCGCTACAAAGAAATCGCCGCCAGACTCAACATCAGCACCGAGACCGTTCGCACCCACCTCCGTCGGATTTACGAGAAACTCCAGGTTCATTCCCGTACAGAAGCCGTGGTTCGCTACTTGAGCAAATAGCCTTAACCACCGCCAAGGGCCAATCGGTATTTTGTTCCGGCAGCGTGGTCGTTGGTCGTAAAATGATGGCGATGCATGGCGCTGCTCGATGGTCATGTTATTAACTTGCCTTCATGCCGACTGTTCTGAGAATTGGCTCATTTCGGTTTCACTTTTACTCCGATGAGCGAGATGAACCGGCACACATTCACGTCCGCACACCGGATGGCGAGTGGAAATTCTCTTTTCTCGCGCTGAGTTGTCGGCTACTGCCAGTCACATCAACAAAAAGCTCACGTTATGGTTGGTCAGATTTTCAAGCGTCGAGTGGCGTCAGAGAGCGTAACACGCCACACTGTCGAGGTTTTCCTCATGCTCATAGCCGCCATACTGTTTGTGGCTGGCTTGGGCAAAGTTGCTGAGCTGGAGCTTACCGAGGCGCAGATGTTTTTGGGCTTCGGCATCGTCTTCTGCTTGGTTCTCCAGTGTTGCATCCTCTGGGTGCTCATTGACCTGAGAC